>NZ_JBSYVT010000054.1:0-16085 GCF_054112845.1 Acinetobacter sp. NigerLNRRAM0016 | reverse complement strand
TCAAGGTCCATCTGCATTAGCCCATGCCGGTCGTGGCCAAATCAGCAATTCTAAACTTCCTGAAGAACTCAGACTCAAGTGCCTCAATATTGTTTCTGACCAACTGCATGGTTTCGGACCCACTTTAGCGCATGAAAAGCTTACCACCGTACATGGATTCGATCTTTCAGTAGAAACCCTGCGTTCTTGGATGATTGCAGCTGACTTATGGATGCCTAGATCCAAGCGCCTGAAACGACCGTATCAGCCTCGTTACAACCGGGATTGCTTTGGTGAACTGATCCAAATTGATGGCTCACACCATGACTGGTTTGAAGGACGCGCTGCTAAATGCTGTCTGCTGGTGTTTATCGATGATGCTACAGGAAAATTGCAGCATTTACGCTTCTGTGAGTCAGAATCAACCTTTGACTATATGATTTCAACACGCTTATATGTCGAACAGCACGGTAAGCCTTTAGCGTTTTACAGCGACAAACATTCAGTCTTTAGAGTGAATCAAAGCAGCAAGAAAGACACCAAGATTACCCAGTTTGGACGTGTACTCAGCACCCTGAATATCGATATCATCTTCGCTAATTCACCGCAGGCCAAAGGCCGTGTGGAACGGGCCAACAGAACCCTTCAGGACCGTCTGATCAAGGAGATGCGCCTGAAAGGCATCTGTTCGATTGAGCAAGCTAATGTCTGGCTACCCTGCTTCATTGAGGAGTTCAATCAGAAGTTCGCCAAGATGGCTTTTAATCCTAAGAATCTACATCGGTCTATCACTGAAACAGCCGAAGAATTAGATGATATTTTTACTTGGCGTGAACCCCGCAGAGTCACGAATAGTCTGACGATTACTTATGATAAATGCGTATATCTCCTGGAAAACACCGAAGAAAATCAAAGGTTGATCGGTAAGTATCTTGAGTTCCTTGAATACCCGGATGGTACTGTAGCCATCATGCATAATAGCCGAAAGATCAATTACAGCCTCTTCGATAAATTAAGTCAGCTGAATCAGCGAGAGATTGTTGAGAATAAACGGTTGGGTGCTGTTCTGAATCATATCCAACAACAGCATGAAGAACTGGAACAGCAAAACAAACGTAATCGTTCTCAAAAGATGCCAAGCAGACGTGCACAGAAAACAGCAATTCAAGAACGAAATCTAAATCCTGTGCTTGACTTGGAAATGTCCATATAGGACATTTCTATTTGGTTATTAGGTAGGACATTTCTACTTAGGAATAACAGCCCTATTCACGGGCCTTTTGATCATCTGATTAACATAAAATATCTTCTACGAAATAACAAACAGGCAGGCAGTTTGTCACTTTCAGTCAATAAATTAGATCGAAAAACACCTATCTCTATGCATTATTAAATTTAAAAGATAGTTATTGTTAATTTTTACTGTTAAGTATTTATTTTATAGAATTATTTTGATAGTGTATTCTTGTTCCATATTGCATACGCAATTTAGCGATTAGATTTGTGGTGGAATACTTATAGGTATTTTGTTCCGTATTGCATACGCAATTTAGCGATAAAAGTGTCAACATACTTAATTAAGAAGTCTGTTGATGAAACGCTTGACCCACATTTACAAAATAAGAATGCAGCCGCCGCATGTGTTAGAGCCCAATTAAATCTTTAATTGGATTCACATCAAATACTCTATTGACCACGATAAGCTCGAACTTTCTCAAAAATTGGATAAAAGTCCAGACCATCATCCTTCATATCTGAAATTACGACTGCAATTACTGCAATCGTAGTGGGCACTTTACCGTTCTTTTTATAGTTGGTAATTGAATTTGCGTTCATATCTAAAAGCGCTGCAAATTCTTTAATAGAAAGGCCAGACTTACCTATAAGTCTTTGAAATTCTTCGTAAGGCATAGTTTTAAAAGCAGAATTGTTTTGATGAAAAAGTATAGCACAGATCATTTATTTACATTTAAACACATAAATGATGTGATTAACACATTATTTATGTGTTTAAATAATCTTATCAAGCAATTTTACTCTTTTGATAGGACTTATTTTTATGAACCATTTCGTACAGCCCAAGCTTCTTATTTCTTCTCAAGCAAAAAAGATTGGATTGGCATTAATTAACGATCTTGAACTTTGTATAACAGCACGATTGGCTTTTTATCTGGATGTAAATCCTTCCTATGACGGCCATGAGGCAACATTCATTTGGATCGAATATTTTTTACAAGATCATCCACAAGCCGAATTTTCTGACGTTAGAAAAGCCTTCCTACAACTTATCCCAGAATGTTAAAAAAACGATAATGAAATCTGTATTTGACTCATAAAATACAGATTTCAAATTCGCCTGTTTTATCACTAGTCTCCCCCCATTTTTAATTAAATAAAGCATCCTTTTCGAGAACAAAAATAATCGTTTTATTCCTCAAATTTTCCAAAAAATAACACCCTCTTTAAAAATTCATCCGTTTTACGCTTTAAACAGACTTTATTTTTTAAATGCTGATATAAGCAGTTCTGAGATAAGCAAGCCTACCTGTGCCCACAAATTTCTCCGAAATTTATGTCACAGGGCCTTGTTAGGGGAACCCCCTAAGACCCCAAGCCCATCACAGATGGGCAAGTCAACTTTGTTGACTTAAAAGCAAAAGCAAAAACCTGTTAATAAGGTGCAAGATGGCAAAAGATAAAATCAAGAAATTCAGACTTACTGATCTACAGCTTGAGCAACTGCAGCAACAGCTCGAAAAAGAAAATGCCAATTTCACCGATTTCATTCACTCATTGATCGAACGTGAAGTCATGCAAGATGCTGTCACCGTTCAACAGCATCTGGAAAAAGTAAAACCCGTTCGAACAAAAGTAAAAACCGTCGTCGAAGTCGTCAAACGCTATCAAAAAACTGACCCAGCGTTATTGCTCGAACTCGCCAAAATCGGCAACAACATTAATCAGATTGCACGTGCATTAAACATCATCAAAAACGCTGATCCTCTGGAACAGCGCAAACTCGATATTTTCAACATTTTTTTAGTTTTAAAAGCCATTCAAACAGAGCTAGAACACATATTTCCAGCTCTACCAAAAATCAGTCGGCAACGCCCAGAACGGCTTCAAAAGCAATTAAAAGATTTACAACTCGAAGAAGAAAAGACCACTGCTGAACCCAAGTCTATTGATTTAGCGGAGGTTGACGAGAGTGCATATTAAATTCCTCGAGCATGGCAAAGGCAGTCCAGCAAAAGCATCCTCATACGTACTCGATAAACTAGACCATCTAGGCAACGTACGCGCAGGCGTTGAAGTTTTAAGGGGTGATGCCACCACCTTTAACGCAATTTGTGATGCAAGCCCGCATCTATGGAAATACACCAGTGGCGTGATTACATGGTCCAAAGAAGATGCACCAACAGACGAGCAGATTAAAGAAGTTTTAGATGACTTTGAACAACATGCATTCGCAGGACTGGAGCAATCGCAATACCACCTTTTTGCCGTTTTACATACGGATCAAGACGGCTCCAAGCACATCCACGTTTTAACGCCACGGATCGACTTAGAAAGCGGAAAATCACTGAATATTGCACCGCCAGGGCATGAGAAACATTTCGACTCATTACGAGACTACTTCAACACAAAATATCAGTGGTCACGTCCTGATGACTTTCTTTTGATGCGAACCACACAAGAACCGAATCACATCGTAAAGCTAAACAAACAAGCAAAAAAAATTCTTCTCAATCAAAACATTGAGACATTGACCAAAAATCAGTTTTGTAAAGCATTTGATAACTATGCTCGAGCACTTTTAAGCACCCAGACAGTAAAGAATCGAACCGATCTCATCGATTGTATTAGTGCACTCGACGGCATTAATTCGATAAGACCCAGCAAAAATTTTTTAGCAATCTCACTTAAGAACGGCAAAACACATCGACTCAAAGGCGATTTTTATCATGAACAATTCGAAATTGAATCTTATACAGAGCATGTCAGAGCAGCAGCAGAAAGCAAGCAAACTGCAAACGAGCTTGCAGCAGCTCTCACAGACGCTGATCAACTTCGAGCAACTTATCGAGCAAAGCGAGAAGCCTATCATCAACAGCACCACGCTTTTACACCAAGTTCAGCAGACGTCAATAGCGCTAGAATCGCATCTAAACTCGATTTTGAGCGAGATAGAGAATCTATCACCCCATGCGATAAGAACGCTCACAACGAGCTACATGGAGCAAATACAAGCATTACAAGTACAACTATCGAATATCGATATATCGAGCATCGAAACCGTCAAAACCAACATCGATTCGTTTTCAACATCAATCCAGGCACTACAGAAGCACATCAACAGCCAGTTGAAAAGCATCAAGATCGATCAAGAGAGCCTGCAGCAGAGTATCCAAAGCCAAGTCCAACAAGCACTAGCAAACCAAAGCGAGCAGATCCAGAGCGACATCCAGACCTTAATCACGGAAAAATTGAGCGAACAGAGATCCAAATACATTTTTTGGGGGATGATCGGTTTTGGACTGCTGATTCTTTCAATCGTTTTATATCTGGGCTATCAAACCAATACAAATCTGAAGACCATCGAAGCACAGCGAGAAGTCATTCAACAGAACACACAACAAATTTCAAATCAAATCAAAATCTTGAATCAATTGCGGAGATAAGCAATGCAGACAGAAATCGACCTTTTTTTGAAAGAGCAAAACGACTTATTGAGTCAACAAAACGGCTTATTGATTCAACAAATCAACTTGTTAACAGAGCAAAACAACGCATTGAATCAACAAGTGAGTTCATTAAAAAACATCTTGAGCAAATACAGCGAAGTCGAGCAGAGCTTACAAAACAAAATCAGCAACTTGAATGCAGAGATAGAAACCCTACAAGCCTTGATTTCAGCGCTGAAATTGGAGCTTTCAAAGCTCGAACAGGGCAACTTTTCGGAGCAATTACAGCAAGCATTTCAAAACAATGTGCTGATGCAATTACAGACGCCATTAACGAGAGCATTAAATCAACTGGATTTAAACAGCATTGTCAGCGATTTAGTGAAGGCCGAATTAAACCCGATTCAATCGAATATCAACACACAGCAAGCAGACCTCGAGAACGCACTCTTGAAAATCTCGCAACTGAAAGTACCCGACAACTTTTACGAAGATTTGCAGATGCAAAGCGAGCAGATCAATACGCTTGGGAAGACGGTAAAAAAATTAATCAAATCAATCAACAACTTGAACAACTAGAAACCTCAATAGCTGAAATCCGGCTCAAGCCAGAGCCGGCCACGGATTTTCATTTCAGTTCATTGCGCAATGACAACTATTACCCCGATTATGTTGGCTATCACAAAGAACTATGTGACAAACAACAGCAAGCCTTCCAGAACCAGAACTCATTACTATTGATTGATTACACACAGAAAAAAGCAGACAACTTAGAAACCTATATGAGTCGAGCAAGCTCAAATCTGAACGGATTGGACTATGAAAAAATTGAGCAGATCATCCAAAACGATCAGCGCATGCTGAAATATCTACAATGCGAGAAGATTTTAGAGCCACAAGATGCCCGTTCTGAACAGCATAGAGCCACATACCAAACCTGTTTAATGCATTTTGAAAATATCAAAAGTGATATAGACCAAATTAAAAACCTATCCCTCCAACACAATGTTACTCAGAGTGATGAACTTGAATATAAAACAAAGCCTCAAAATGACTTAGATTTTAATTTTTAGTTAATCTAAACAATGATTTACCGAGCGAGTGTCTACGAGCGACTGAGCGATATAAAAATTTCGCCCTGCTCTTTCTCTGATTACAAGCTCCCTTGTGCGGCTAAAGGAGATTAACCGAGCAAAGCGATGATTCTATATTTGAGCCTAGACCGAGCGTAGCGAGTAAAAAAGCTTTATGAGCGAAGCGAATTCCGAGTTGCTTTTGATCTTGCTTTTGACTTTTTTTAAATACACGTAAACATAAACCAAAAAATTGCCCCGTCGAATCGAGCGAAAGCGAGATTCAATAGAGTTTGAGCGTAGCGAAAACCAAGGGCAATTTTTCACTCCTTGGGCTTTTAATTATTTTAAAGTTTTTAAATGCTTTTAGATGGTCTAAAAACCTTTATTTATAACATTCTTAGAGATTATAAAACGAGGTTTACCTTGCATTAAAACGAGGTTTACCTTGCATTAAAACGAGGTTTACCTTGCATTAAAACGAGGTTTACCTTGCATTAAGCGAGTTGATAATATAACCTCGTCTTATTAAATTAAAAACATAATCTTTTCATATGAAAACAGAACTAATAGTTAAAGATAATGCCTTAATTAATGCCAGTTATAACCTTGATCTAGTGGAGCAACGGTTAATTCTTCTAGCGATTCTTGAAGCAAGGGAGTCGGGTAAAGGAATAAATGCTAATGATCCTCTAACAGTTCATGCTGAAAGTTATATCAATCAATTTGGTGTTCATCGAAATACGGCTTATCAAGCATTAAAAGATGCTTGTGATGATCTATTCGCAAGACAATTTAGTTATCAAAGCCTTAGTGAAAAAGGAAATGTTATTAATCACAAATCAAGATGGGTGAGTGAGGTTGCTTATATTGATAATGAGGCTGTTGTTAGACTTATCTTTGCTCCCGCTATTGTGCCTTTAATTACTAGACTAGAAGAACAATTTACAAAGTATGAAATACAACAAATAAGCAATTTAACAAGTGCTTATGCCGTTCGTTTATATGAAATATTAATTGCATGGCGTAGTACCGGAAAAACGCCTCTCATAACCCTGTACGACTTCAGACAAAAAATAGGGGTACTCGATACTGAATACAAACGAATGTATGATTTTAAAAAATATGTCTTAGACATTGCATTAAAACAAGTCAATGAACATACCGATATTACTGTCAAAGTTGAACAGCATAAGACGGGCAGATCAATTACAGGCTTTTCATTTAGCTTTAATCAAAAAAAGTCGGCCATTCAATCTGTCGGATCTAAAAGAGATTCAAATACATTAGACCTCTTTTCAACAATGACAGATAAACAACGTCACCTATTCGCCAATAAGCTATCCGAACTTCCTGAGATGAGTAAATATTCACAAGGTACAGAGAGCTATCAGCAGTTTGCTATACGTATAGCCAATATGCTGCAAGATACAGAGAAATTTAGGGAATTACTTCCTTTGCTCAAAAAAGTAGGATTTCAATGACATTGTTAATTGAAGTTGTTAAATTAATAGTCAATTTTTAACACAAGTTGAAAACTGGTTTACATAATGAAAAAACTGTCAGTTTCAGAACTAGCAAAACTATATGGATACTCTAGACAGGCTATTTATGCCCATATAAATAAAGGAAATTTATCAAAAGGATCTGATGGATTGATTGACTTTTCAGAGGCTTTGAGGGTCTTTGGAGAGCCACAAAAAAACAACTCTACTGTCAACCAAAGTCAATCAACTAACAGTCAAAACTTAACAGAAGTTGACTTATTAAAACGTCAAGTTGAAATACTAGAAAAACAATTAAATCAGGCAGTGCAGAGAGAAAATCAATCACTAGAACGTGAATCGTTTTATCAAGAACAGATTGAAGCTATGCAGCGCTTACTGGAAGCTCCAAAAACCAATATGACTACGTTTACCGATCCGAAATCTAGCCAAGATATAGCAACGGATCCTCGGTCAGAACCTGAGCCGAAACATGACGGATTGACTACTCCGGAAAAAACGGAAAATAAGCGGATTCCAGTGCCGGAGCACGTTGAACAGGAGCCGGAGAAAAGGGGCTTTTGGAGCCGTTTTTTTAGACCCTATGATTAACCACGATTGTTTAACTAATATGAACAAAGTCGTGAAACATTGATCAAAGAATAGGCGTGGAACGTGAAAAATCATAAAAAAAGCCCAAACAGTGATGTTTGGGCTATAAACTTTGAAATAAGTATATGAATTTCAAGGTAAATTATAACACGTTTCGTATAAGGTGTATTATGTTAATTTTAGGAAAACTTAACTTAATTTATCAGGTGCTTCCTCAACTATATTCTTTTTAGAAAACCTGCTTGCCCATAATGGCAATGGGAAAAAAGAGTTTAAGGGGTATGGAGGTGCATTTTCCTCATTCCCTAGCTCTTTTTGCTTATTTATCAGATAAGTTATTTCCTTATAGTCCTTATGTTGTGGATCTAAGTAAGCTGGCATTCTCTTGAAGCGATCTAGCATCTGCCGGTACTGTTTTTCATCTTCAAACGTTGCCCATACTTCCATCATTCGATTCCTATGAAATGAGACCTCAGAGAAATCTCGGTCTACTAACTGCTCGATTAACCATCCATTTAAATTATTTCTTTCAGGTCTTTGATCATCGTAATACAGATAATTACGGATATAAGCTGATACAAATAAGTAAATTTCTTTGGCCTGTAATGGGCTATAAACATTTTTATGTTTTTTAGTTAACAGCGACCTATCAAAGCCAAAATCTGGGTCAAACATTCCTTTAAAATAGCGGATATCGAACTCTAAGATTGACGCAATCAGTTTCGGCACTTGATCTACCCGGTTGAATAAACCCGTCTGTGCTGTAGCATACCAATTGCTAATTTTTTCTAGAGCAGAAGCCTGATCTACTTTAGTTTCTATACCAAAGTTTCTAGCTCTCTGATTTTTATTGAGAACGACTTTTTTTATTTCAGACTTCATAACTGAAGCTAATTCATCTAATTGATTTAAATTCATTAAATTTATTAATGCTTTACGATCTAGAGAGATATTAAAGGCATCTACTTCAGGCCTGATTGTAAAAACAGAGGCAAAAAGCTTGTTTTGTGGGTTTTCTTCATTATAAAAAGGATCTGATAAAAGGTTAAATACCTTATAAACATCCGTACCAATAAAATCAGTAATCTGTCCTTTTACTAATTTTTTAATATCTTCCTTACCTTCAAGAAAGGATAAATTTTCTAGAATAATCAACTCTTCATCTTCAACTGATTTAGAAAATCGCTCCAGAGGATTTTCATTTCTAGAAAGCAAAAATGACTTATTTTGGAAAAGATAACCATAAACTGTATTTACAACTGTCGAATGTATTACTTCTTTATCAGGAACAGGTATAGACATTAGTTTCGATATATAAAAAATAGGATCATGCAAAATTTCATATAAAGAATAGTAAGAATAATCTCGTTTAGAGTCAGTAGGTGTTGGAGAAAATGCAATTTTCGCTTGTTCCATTTTACTCAAAATACGTTTTTTACTTGTTTGAAGTTGACTAACTTCCTCATCCAATAAAAATTCAATGATTTTAGTACTACCACATTCATCTTCAATTAAAGCTAAAACTTTCTGAAATATCTCAGGGAGATCTTGATCAAATGAAAGATTACTTCTTGCTCTAGAACGGTATTCACATTTGAGCAAATGAATCATCTTCATTCTTTGATGGAAATTATCAGCATCGGATTGCTTTGATTGCATATATTGCTGTCTCGCATATATGGCGATCATCAATACTTGCTCCCACATCATTTTCCAAGCATTTAAAGTTTGGTCAAAAAATTCGCGTTGATTTAAGCCAAACACACTATAAATATTTTTTTTCATAAACTTACATTCCGTTACATTTTGATCTATTTAAAAAATTTCTATGAAATTTCCTTTAACCAATACAGAGCTGTATCAACCTTGCAATTTAATTCAAAAACAAACACCAATTAGAACAAAACAAATTTATTTAAGCCAAATAATAAAAATTAACAGCATTTATGGTGATGGTAATTCAATTTTTAACTCTAAACAAGCACTTTTTGTCAATGTTTTACAAATGAATATTGTTTATTTATATTTAACTCATACACCATATTGTGATTATACACATTAATTTCAAGTGGTGAAATTATCAGTTAGCGAGGGCATTTACATGACACCGACAAATCACTTTTCTCAACGTACGAATCAACGTGGACACACTAAAGCAATGATCGAACTGGCTTTACTCTGTGGGGAATTGGCGGGCGATAAATGTATAGCCAACAAAAAGCAAACTCAGAAGTTTATTGATTCAACAGATAGGAGAATTAAAAAACTCAATGCACTCAAACAAAAAAATTCACAACTATTTGATGCTCATCCATTTGAGCTCGAATTGGAAGAACTTCAAGAGCAGCGCCGAATTGCTATGAAAGTATTAGATAAAGGTGGCATCACAATTGTATTCGAGGCTGATCGCCTAATCACGGCATACAACACGAATAGTTTTAAACGTTGCTAATTTTAAAAAGAGAGCTATTTATGAACCATTTACAATCAGGTTTCCACCTCAAGGTCTCACGAGGTATATACACCCATCATGGAATTTACATTGGTGACAATCAGGTTATTCATTATTCTGGATTTGCAGAAGCATTTAAAAAAGGGGCTATAGAACAAACCAGTCTAGAAAGTTTTCTAGGTGGGGTCGATGATTTCAAAGTCGTTAACTACCCTTCACATCAAAATATCTATTCTCCAGAGGAGATTGTTCATAGAGCACAATCTTGCCTAGGCGAAGATGACTACAATCTTTTTTTCAATAATTGTGAACACTTTGCTTGTTGGTGCGTGACAGGAAAATCTCGTAGTGAACAAGTTCAAGAAATTATGCAGTACACAACTAATGCCGTGTTTTCTTATTATGCTTTTCAAAAATATCAGATGCTGGCTGCAGCTTCGGTGCCTATAACTACGATGACAACTACACCCGCGGTAAGTTCTGTTCTAACGAATATGGCTTTGGGAGGAACTGTTGGAATGGGTACTGCCACAGTGCTAGGAACTGGTGCAGCAACAAGTGCCGCAGTTGGAGTGCTTGGTGTAACAGCAATTGGGGCTACTACAATCGCGGTAGCACCAGTTGTAATCACTGGCGCAATCATTGGTGGATTATTTTCCCTCTTTAAAGACTAGCCTTCTTTAAATTTGGCAGTATTATTACTGCCAAATTTGTTTTAAAAATCATAATATTAAATTACATAAGGCGTATTAAATGGATCTAGTCATAAATTGGCATATAACCGAAGCATGCAACTACCAATGCTTTTATTGCTTTGCAAAATGGCAGAAAGATGATCAACGAGAGCTCTTGCATTCAAAACATGAAATTCAGCAATTGATCAAAGAAATCTCTTTATTACCATCTATTTTAAATACCAAAAGTGGATGCTCTTTTACAGGAGTACGTCTCAATTTAGTTGGTGGAGAAACCTTCCTCTATAAACACCAAGTCCTAAACATCATAGAAGCAGCAAAAAAATATCATTTTAAACTGTCTGCGATTACGAACGGCAGCCTACTAAATGATGAACTCATTAAAATTATTGCAAATGAATTTTCGATGATTGGCTTCAGTATAGACTCGACTCACACCGAGTCTAACCTCAAAATTGGTAGGGCAATTAAAAACATCCCTATCGAAACAGATAAGATTCATTCACATATCCAAAAGCTGCGAACAATTAATCCTAAAATCGATATAAAAATTAATAGTGTTATTAATCAGTTGAATAAAGATGAAGATCTTAATGATTTCATTCGGAAGCTATCACCATCAAAATGGAAAATTTTTAAAATGCTTCCTGTCATTACCAATGATTATTCCATTAATGACTCTGAATTTTATGATTTTTTAGAAAGACACTCTGATTTAAAAGATATCATTAGTTCGGAAAATAATGATGAAATGACGCACTCTTATTTGATGATTGATCCACTTGGACGATTTTTCCAAAATTCATCAGCGTCTTGTGGCTATGACTACAGTTCCGAAATTCTAATTAGTGGTATTTCATCAGCATTAGATGAAATCAAATTCGATATAAGTAAATTCATTAAAAGATCAAAACTAATTCCAAACATTGAGCTTAGTACATTTGATCCAGCGACTTTAGCTTAGCAGGATTCTTAAACATTAATTAACTAGCTATTTCTCATAGGAAAATTATGGAAATTAAATGCAAATCATGTGACCATAAAGAAGAAACATCTCTTCGTTTATTCGTACGAATTATTGGAGGAGCTTTACCAGCTGGAGGATATTGGGCCTGGGTAACCTACTTTTTTGCAGGAACAGGATTTGCTATGCCTATATGTATAGCAATGATTGCAGGAGGAGCAGCTCTATTGATGTTCCAAAATGAAATTATCGAATGGCTTAGTAAAAAAGGCTATAAATGCACTAAATGCTCTCATAGTAATTGGGAAGCAACTGGAAAATAATGAGTATTTTTTAACAATCTAAGCTTAGCACAATATCTGCAGCTACTCAGTCATTGTTGGAACAGGAATGATTGTTGCTGCAGGGATATCATCTAAATAAATAATCTGGTCTGGATATACTAAATAATAGATCTTCATTTTAATCTTAAAAATAGTTATGACTAAGTCATTTTATTGTGCCTAGCTTATTTCTAGAGTTTGTAGATTAATCTATGACCTTATAATCAATCCAATGTGAGAATACAATGCGAGGAAAAATTTTAGATTACACGACCCAAATTGAATCGTTACTTACTAAATTAGGGGCGACAGGTCGAGGAATGCACGAAAAGTTAGATTCAATTGAATCTAAAATAGAATTGTCGATGGTTAAAAAAATACGTTGGATTGCGACTCTACGTAACAAGGCTGTTCATGAAGAAAATTTCCACACAGATATAAATAATTTTATTAAAGGTGCAAATGATGTAATTAATTATTTACAAGCATTATTAGCTAAGCAACAAAATACAAATTCGACATCAGGATCGGATTCTAATAATAGTTGGAAAGATAAGTCTGGTTGGGAAAAGGCTACCCAAATTGGCCTAGGAGTTGCTGCTATAGCAGCTGCGCTCTTTATTTCACAAATCTGAATGGAGCAACTCCATTTAACATAATAGAGCTTATACGAAACGCGTTTTTAATATTACTTTAAGATCAGTATCTTATCGTTATTCATACCCTCTGGAACGTTCTCGTTCAACCGACTTGGAAACAAGTCGGTTTCTTTTTAAGCAAAACTGTAACTTTTAGCCAATAAAATTGATCAGAAAACATTCGTTTTTGTATTTTTTCCTGATTTCTCAATGGTCCAGATTCAGAAATAATCCCCAATTTCTGCGGACAACTCTTGGGATAAAATAGGCCAACTTTGTAAGCCAAAGCGTACATAGATTTAGATAATTTGCGGATTGGATAACTAAAATCTTAGTCCTATGATCAGACATAAGGGAACTGGATGTTTCCCAAAAAATAAGAATAAGAAAATTGTTCAAGGAATGGGCCTAGCTCTAACGGTATAACGCACAACCCAATGTAAAAAGGCCCGACAGGATGTCGGGCTTTTTTATGTCTTGAATCTAGATTTCGTAGATGAGATTTTATGTTAAATAGAATTTACAAGCAGCCTCATCATAAAGTGGTTAAATGAAAGTCTTAAATGCCTACTAGATAACGTGAATTCTTTTTACTTATTGGCTTAGAACATATAAACCATGTTGTTGCCTATTATTAAAATCAAAACTTCTTTCAATTATTTTAAAAAATGTATCATCCGATTTCTCATATTTTCTATAAATCGCATAAGCAACTAAGTCTGCTAATTGAATAAGTCTAGATGCTTTTGAGTCTAGAAATACAGGTACCTCAGAAAAATTCCTGAGTTGTCCATAATTATGTCCTGTATCTCTAAATGTTCTGGCAAGATGTTGTATGCTCTTTTCAGTACTAGATTTATCGAAGATAGCAATACCTCTTTGAGTGTTATTTTTAGAATGTAATCTACTTAAAAACATATCAAATCTTGATGCAATTTGCATAAAAGAATGGTTAATAACATCATCTTGAACATGTGCCCCTTGTGAAATAACAGAAGCAAATATTCTAATATCCCCACGGCTATCAGCAATAAGCTGTAAACAATCTTGAATTGCTTGAATACGTTCTTGCTTTTTAAAAGGGCGCCATTCTTTATTCCCAGCCATCATAGGAGAGCCATGTAATTCTATATCATAGGGACTATTAGCATTAAATCTTGACGCAATTTTATTCATATCCTGTTCAACCCAATAGGTTTTTTTTTCAGGAATAGAAATACCAGATAAAACAAAATGTTTCTGATTAGGGTCAGATACCGTACCAGACTCATCTACATATAATAAATGCATTTTTTATATCCAATAAAAAGGGCTACAAATAATTTGTAGCCCTTCAATAATTAGGAAAGCCAGCGATACCAGTAAGTATCATACACCACTAAGGTAGCGTAACTGACTCTACCTTTAGATTAGCAAAATTATATATTTATGCAAGCATGTTATGGAACATAAAGAACATGTAAAAGAAAAATAATACGCATTACACAAATCTCAAAAGGATAGAACCTATGAGAGATATCTATATCTCTTACAGAATGTCCTTCTGAATTTTTGGAATAATAGACATAAAAAAGCCTGAAAATTATTCAGGCTTTTTTATGTCTTTGTTTCTCACGTAGCTAAGGTTAGAAACTAAAGAAATAGTGAAATTCATCTTTTAGCCCTTTCACTATACAATAATAAATTAAAGAAAACTCGTTTTTTTGTTAATTTTGTTTATAATTAGGTAGTTATAATTTGAATTAATGATGCTACCGCTTAGTTCATCCGTCCTATAAATTTCACTATTTAAAGCTAGTGAAAGAAAGGATATAGAACTTTTAAATAATACTTCAGTTTAGACTGGAGTATAGCCCTCTATCGGTTAGCCCTGATAGCCTAGGCGGTAGCGTAGTGAAATTCATCTTTTAGCAAAGTGAATAGCATAACTTGATGGGCGGAATAGAGGTATAGGGACTGCTTAGTAATTACGTACCACAGCGATGGAGGTACGGGGGAATGATAGCTTTATTAACAGCAATTCTGAACTTGATTTCAATTATATTGGAATGTATCAAAAACTGGCCGATGTAAGCCGGAACCTAAAATAACTTTTGTTATTTTAGGTAAAACTGAAAAGTTTATAGTCGTTCGAAAGGACGGCTTTTTTCATTTTGTATAACAGCCATTATGTTAAATATATAAAATTCTTTCTATAAATGTTAAGTTATTATTCTAATTTTAAACAATCATTTATATAGAATTATGGCTTTAATTGATACTTCTGGCTTAGAACCATTTGCAGATCTAATAAAAGAAATTTATGGGGATTTGGCTAAACCCGGCGTACAAAATGTAGGTACTGCTTTAGCTGCTGTATTAGGATTAGGTGTAACACTAATGTGGCCTATTATGTGGGCAAATGAGAGAGCTAAGATAGCCTTAGAAGATAATCTAGAGGCATATAGAGATCGTCTGAAAGACGTTCCTCCTGAACAGATTTCTATAGCTCCTCCTGAAGTTGCAATGCCTATCCTTGAAAAGATTGGATATGTAACAAATGAAGAATTAAGAAGCTTGTATATTGAACTTTTAGCAAAAGCTTCAATTAAAGAATTAAACAATCAAGCGCATCCTAGTTTTGTTAATATTATTAATAATTTATCTCCAGATGAAGCTAAGTTATTACAATCACTAATACCTAAAGAAGTTATCCCTTTTATAACAACACGTTTAAATCTAAAAAATGGTGGGATGGATTTAGAAACTCCTGTAGTTATAATTTCAGATATATCTTTGACTTTCCCAGAAAATATTGGTGCTTATATCAGTAATTTAGTTGGCGTTGGACTCTTAGAAATTCTCCCTGAACGTTATCTTACAAATGAAAGCTTATATGCTCCTCATTTTGAATACTTTGAACAAAAAAAGGGATTCTATGACTTTAAATATCAAAATATTGAAAAGGGAAACCCACCATATGAAGTTAAAAAGGGAATGATACAGGTTACCAAACTTGGAGAAATGTTTTTCAAAGCGGTCTATAAATAATTGACTGACATTATGTAATGTGACGTTATTCGGGATTAAGATTTTCTAAAATTAACATAATACACCTTATACGAAAGGCCCTTGTAACTCCAAAATAGAAATGTCCGGTTTCTCCAAAGTAAAAATGTCCGCTTTTAGAATATGCACTTC
>NZ_JBSYVT010000053.1:0-16991 GCF_054112845.1 Acinetobacter sp. NigerLNRRAM0016 | reverse complement strand
ATAACAACAACCAGTGAAGCATGTCTATTGCTTCACTGGTTGGCAGTTGAAAACCGCATTCGATGTTTTTTAATTGATTAAAAAAAGGTTTAGAAATTTGGTTGTGGCCAGCGCTAGATCTGGCGCACCAGGATCAATGCTTATTTGTATGGTACCTTAATTGCTTCCATCATTTTAATAGCATCCTCATTACTATTTTTAGCTGCTATCTGTTAAAAGTCGCAGCAAGGACCAGTAAAACAATAATAAAAATAAATAATTTTAAAAAAGTTTTTGGTTTAGGTTCTATCTTAAAATAAACATATTGAAGCAGAAAGCTTAAAACTTGGAGTTGAAATGGTTACTATTAATGAATTACTTAGCAAAAACCTTGATCGCAAATATGGTCCAATTGAAGCGCATGAAGTTATAGAACTTGTTCGTGTAACTCGTGCGCCAGAATCAATAAATAACCCTTCAATGCCATCAGTTAGAATTTCTAATGCAGATCTGCACCATATGGTTGAACAAGCTAAAAAGTTCAATTTGTGGGAAGAATGGTCCACCAAGGTTTTAGCAACTGAGTTGCCATACAACCCTTATCTTAAGCCAGTGTTTACAGGTCATAGTTTCCCACGTTCTAGCATGTCTACTGACAACTACGAAGCATTAGTACGCTCTACGTTAGTGCCGGTGCTACTACCTGAAGATAAAAAGTCTTTTATCAACCTGAATGACAAAGTTATGTCATTTAACAACCTCATGTTTGATATGCCCGATGCGATGGTGAACCATCTCATGACTGGTAAAAAACTTTGGCTATATGCAAAAAATGGGCAAGTGGTCTGGTATACCCGTGCTGAGTATGAGGCGCAAACCAAGTGGAACCAGGCTGAACAGGATGCTAAGAAAAAAATTACTGCATTGTTTGAATTATTCAATGCGCTGCAACAAGCTAAACCGATCTTTGATGCTATCGATCAGAAGAAAAACTTCAGTGCTTTACCGTTCAAATGGTTCACTGGTGTAAAAATTGTAATGTCAGGCTTGTCAGCTGGATCATGGGGCGATGGTGAAAAATCAAATACAGTGACTCACTTGGTTTTTGATGAAGACTACTCAGGATCTAAATTGGTTCGTGAGAAAAACCAGTACTTGTGCTCAGCTGGAGGCTTATTCCCTGCAGATGAAGCAAAGAAAGAATTCAAAATGAAAGTAGGTGAAGTTACCGTGGACACGGTACCGCACCTTGTTACATGTAAAGTGTGCCTAAAACGTATTTTTACGCAACTTGCATTAACTCAATCTAATTAATCAAATTTATAGGGTGTTCATCATGAATAACAAAACAATTGCCAAAAAAATGATTAACCAAGTTAAATCGGTTATCACTGACCCTCAAGCAAAAAGCTTGTTGGCTGCTTATCACGTAGAGACGTCATTTACCCACTTCTACGAAACACACAGCCACATTTACTTGGTTGGTAAAGACATTACTGCAGTCATGGCCAAACATTTTCCATACTTCACGTTTAAGACTCGTGATAACAAGAAAGCCCGTCACGGTATTGGCGATGGCTCAATGTCTGATTGCTTAAACAAGCTGCGCCGTGTGTATCGCTTAGAAATCAAAAAACCGATTAGCGAGAAGTTTATCGCTGAAGCTGGTGCACCGACTTTCACAAAAAGCCAATCTGTAAGTCCTGTTGCTTATTTGATTGATGAAGTTGTGCAACTGTCTTTGCACATTAAAGACTTAAACTGATGAATCATAAAATCAATAACTTACATTAGGTATGATTCAGTAAATTTACATTATAGTTCTAAACTCAATGAACTTTGAGTTTAGATAACCAATCCATTTATGACATAATAGTTGTAAATTTACTTATGTTTGAGTTTACCTATTCCAAATATCCAATAAGTAAATAAAACGGTGATTGCAAGTGATATAAAAATGACTATTGGGGATGGTACTTGCATTGGACTCAACCAAAATCCAAATAAAATACATGCAACAAATGCACTGCTACAAAGAAACAACTTAAAAAATACCACAAGTATTGAATCTGATTTTTTCGTAATATTCATTCAAACTTCCTCTTTGAGTTTACAACTATATTGTTAAAGTTTAGAACATTAATGTCATTTTTGAGACTTTAATGGTCAGTCACAGCGGCGTGAACGCTGGCCGTCCTTTCTGATCCGGCGCGATCCGCGCGACATCAGCCGTATCTGGGTCCTGGAACCGGAGGGACAGCATTACCTGGAAATTCCCTACCGTACCTTGTCGCATCCGGCTGTCACCCTCTGGGAACAACGGCAGGCGCTGGCGAAACTGCGGCAGCAAGGGCGCGAACAGGTGGATGAGTCGGCGCTGTTCCGCATGATCGGCCAGATGCGTGAGATTGTGACCAGCGCGCAGAAGGCCACACGCAAGGCGCGGCGTGACGCGGATCGCCGCCAGCACCTCAAGACATCAGCTCGGCCGGACAAGCCCGTTCCGCCGGATACGGATATTGCCGACCCGCAGGCAGACAACTTGCCACCCGCCAAACCGTTCGACCAGATTGAGGAGTGGTAGCCGTGGACGAATATCCCATCATCGACCTGTCCCACCTGCTGCCGGCGGCCCAGGGCTTGGCCCGTCTTCCGGCGGACGAGCGCATCCAGCGCCTTCGCGCCGACCGCTGGATCGGCTATCCGCGCGCAGTCGAGGCGCTGAACCGGCTGGAAGCCCTTTATGCGTGGCCAAACAAGCAACGCATGCCCAACCTGCTGCTGGTTGGCCCGACCAACAATGGCAAGTCGATGATCGTCGAGAAGTTCCGCCGCACCCACCCGGCCAGCTCCGACGCCGACCAGGAGCACATCCCGGTGTTGGTCGTGCAGATGCCGTCCGAGCCGTCCGTGATCCGCTTCTACGTCGCGCTGCTCGCCGCGATGGGCGCGCCGCTGCGCCCACGCCCACGGTTGCCGGAAATGGAGCAACTGGCTCTGGCACTGCTGCGCAAGGTCGGCGTGCGCATGCTGGTGATCGACGAGCTGCACAACGTGCTGGCCGGCAACAGCGTCAACCGCCGGGAATTCCTCAACCTGCTGCGCTTCCTCGGCAACGAACTGCGCATCCCGTTGGTTGGGGTAGGCACGCGCGACGCCTACCTAGCCATCCGCTCCGATGACCAGTTGGAAAATCGCTTCGAGCCGATGATGCTGCCGGTATGGGAGGCCAACGACGATTGCTGCTCACTGCTGGCCAGCTTCGCCGCTTCGCTCCCGCTGCGCCGGCCTTCCCCAATTGCCACGCTGGACATGGCTCGCTACCTGCTCACACGCAGCGAGGGCACCATAGGGGAACTGGCGCACTTGCTGATGGCGGCGGCCATCGTCGCCGTGGAGAGCGGCGAGGAAGCGATCAACCATCGCACACTCAGCATGGCCTGTCGACAACCTCTCGCGCAACCAAGACATCGCGGTCGGACTGCAAGTGATCTTGAAGCCACGGGCCCGTCCCACCCCGACATGGACCTCGATGCCCGAACGGACGTTAGATTTCGAGTTCTAGGCGTTCTGCGATGAAGGTTGGATCCCAGCCGGGATTGAAAGTGTCGACGTGGGTGAATCCGAGCCGCTCGTATAGGCCACGCAGGTTCGGGTGGCAGTCGAGCCGCAGCTTGGCGCACCCCTGCGTTCGCGCGGCATGGCGGCAAGCCTCGATCAGCGCGGAGCTGACACCCCGGCCCGCATGTGTCCGTCGCACCGCGAGCTTGTGCAGATATGCGGCCTCCCCCTTGAGGGCGTCGGGCCAGAACTCGGGATCCTCGGCCGACAAGGTGCAACAGCCGACGATGCCGTCGCTGCAACTCGCGACTAGGAGCTCGGATCTCAGGACGAAGGTCTCCGCGAATGTCCGGTCGATCCGCGCGACGTCCCAGGCGGGCGTTCCCTTGGCGGACATCCACGCCGCAGCGTCGTGCATCAGCCGCACAACCTCGTCGATATCACCCGAGCAGGCGACCCGAACGTTCGGAGGCTCCTCGCTGTCCATTCGCTCCCCTGGCGCGGTATGAACCGCCGCCTCATAGTGCAGTTTGATCCTGACGAGCCCAGCATGTCTGCGCCCACCTTCGCGGAACCTGACCAGGGTCCGCTAGCGGGCGGCCGGAAGGTGAATGCTAGGCATGATCTAACCCTCGGTCTCTGGCGTCGCGACTGCGAAATTTCGCGAGGGTTTCCGAGAAGGTGATTGCGCTTCGCAGATCTCCAGGCGCGTGGGTGCGGACGTAGTCAGCGCCATTGCCGATCGCGTGAAGTTCCGCCGCAAGGCTCGCTGGACCCAGATCCTTTACAGGAAGGCCAACGGTGGCGCCCAAGAAGGATTTCCGCGACACCGAGACCAATAGCGGAAGCCCCAACGCCGACTTCAGCTTTTGAAGGTTCGACAGCACGTGCAGCGATGTTTCCGGTGCGGGGCTCAAGAAAAATCCCATCCCCGGATCGAGGATGAGCCGGTCGGCAGCGACCCCGCTCCGTCGCAAGGCGGAAACCCGCGCCTCGAAGAACCGCACAATCTCGTCGAGCGCGTCTTCGGGTCGAAGGTGACCGGTGCGGGTGGCGATGCCATCCCGCTGCGCTGAGTGCATAACCACCAGCCTGCAGTCCGCCTCAGCAATATCGGGATAGAGCGCAGGGTCAGGAAATCCTTGGATATCGTTCAGGTAGCCCACGCCGCGCTTGAGCGCATAGCGCTGGGTTTCCGGTTGGAAGCTGTCGATTGAAACACGGTGCATCTGATCGGACAGGGCGTCTAAGAGCGGCGCAATACGTCTGATCTCATCGGCCGGCGATACAGGCCTCGCGTCCGGATGGCTGGCGGCCGGTCCGACATCCACGACGTCTGATCCGACTCGCAGCATTTCGATCGCCGCGGTGACAGCGCCGGCGGGGTCTAGCCGCCGGCTCTCATCGAAGAAGGAGTCCTCGGTGAGATTCAGAATGCCGAACACCGTCACCATGGCGTCGGCCTCCGCAGCGACTTCCACGATGGGGATCGGGCGAGCAAAAAGGCAGCAATTATGAGCCCCATACCTACAAAGCCCCACGCATCAAGCTTTTGCCCATGAAGCAACCAGGCAATGGCTGTAATTATGACGACGCCGAGTCCCGACCAGACTGCATAAGCAACACCGACAGGGATGGATTTCAGAACCAGAGAAAGAAAATAAAATGCGATGCCATAACCGATTATGACAACGGCGGAAGGGGCAAGCTTAGTAAAGCCCTCGCTAGATTTTAATGCGGATGTTGCGATTACTTCGCCAACTATTGCGATAACAAGAAAAAGCCAGCCTTTCATGATATATCTCCCAATTTGTGTAGGGCTTATTATGCACGCTTAAAAATAATAAAAGCAGACTTGACCTGATAGTTTGGCTGTGAGCAATTATGTGCTTAGTGCATCTAACGCCGGAGTTAAGCCGCCGCGCGTAGCGCGGTCGGCTTGAACGAATTGTTAGACATCATTTACCAACTGACTTGATGATCTCGCCTTTCACAAAGCGAATAAATTCTTCCAAGTGATCTGCGCGTGAGGCCAAGTGATCTTCTTTTTGTCCCAGATAAGCTTGCTTAGCTTCAAGTAAGACGGGCTGATACTGGGCAGGTAGGCGTTTTATTGCCCAGTCGGCAGCGACATCCTTCGGCGCGATTTTGCCGGTTATTGCGCTGTACCAAATGCGGGACAACGTAAGCACTACATTTCGCTCATCGCCGGCCCAGTCGGGCTGCGAGTTCCATAGCTTCAAGGTTTCCCTCAGCGCCTCGAATAGATCCTGTTCAGGAACCGGGTCAAAGAATTCCTCCGCTGCCGGACCTACCAAGGCAACGCTATGTTCTCTTGCTTTTGTAAGCAGGATAGCTAGATCAATGTCGATCATGGCTGGCTCGAAGATACCCGCAAGAATGTCATTGCGCTGCCATTCTCCAAATTGCAGCTCGCGCTTAGCCGGATAACGCCACGGGATGATGTCGTCATGCACGACAAGGGTGACTTCTATAGCGCGGAGCGTCTCGCTCTCGCCAGGGAAAGCCGAAGCCTCCATAAGATCATTGAGCAATGCTCGCCGCGTCGTTTCATCAAGCTTTACGGCCACAGTAACCAACAAATCAATATCGCTGTATGGCTTCAGGCCGCCATCCACTGCGGAGCCGTACAAATGCACGGCCAGCAACGTTGATTCCAGATGGCGCTCAATGACGCTTAGCACCTCTGATAGTTGGTTCGAAATTTCGATGGTCACCGCTTCCCTCATGATGTCTAACGTTCACGTTAACCGGCCGAGGGGCGCGCAGCGTCCCCGAGATCCGGTTGAACGTGTTGTTGGGCAGTCTCACAAAACTACACAAGTAAAGCCACCAAGAGCAGCGCGGCGAAGCCGAGCGCGGTTACCAAACCTGAGTAGGCCGGTCCCTCGTGCGCGGCTTCTGGTAGCAGGGTTTCGCTGACCATGGCCAGCAACGCGCCCGCGCCGAACGCTTGCAACAGCAGCGCTGTGTTCTCGGTTAGTGTGCCCGCCATGGCAAACCCGGCGCCGGTCAGCAAAGCCGTTGCCGCCGCGATCAAGCCCCACAGCCACAATATCCAGCCAACCGAGCGATTAGCCGCACGCATGCCTGCGGAGGCGGACATGGCCTCGGGTAAGTTTCCAAGGGTGATTGCGACGATCAGTGCCACTTCGGGGCCGTGCGAGTACAACACCAGCCCGAGTACCAATGCCTCTGGCACGGCATCCATCGCCGTTCCCATGGCGATAGCCAGCCCACTATTGGGCATCTCGGCCTCGCTGGGTTGCGCCACGCATTCGCCGCAACGCTTGCGATGCTGGGCGCCCCGGCTCGACAGCCAGGCATTGCCCGCGCTAAAGGCCGCCGCGCCAATTAGCAGCGCCAGAACACCCATATAGGGGGTGACCTTGAACACCTCCGCTGCCAGCTCTACCGTCGCAGCGGCGAGCAACAAGCCAGCGCCGACGGACATAGATCGAGCAATAGTGCCGTGTGTCAGGGGCGCGAATATGCCCAATAAGGTACCCAGCATAATTCCGGCGGCGGGAACGCCGCCCCAGGCGATAGCAGTGATGATGGAATCAACAGGAGTAATGGTCATGCGTGCCTCGCTGTGAGCATTATTTATCCGCCCGGTCCGGCAATACCCAGTTCGGGCGCGGGTAGTGGCAGGTGTAGCCGTTGGGGAAGCGTTCCAGATAATCCTGATGTTCAGGCTCGGCCTCCCAGAAATCGCCGACCGGCGCGAGTTCGGTTACGACCTTGCCCGGCCACAAGCCTGAGGCATTGACGTCGGCAATCGTATCGAGCGCCGTTTGTTTCTGAATGTCATTAACGTAGTAAATCGCCGAACGATAAGACGTGCCACGATCATTGCCCTGCCGGCTGGCGGTGGTTGGATCATGTATCTGAAAAAAGAACTCCAGGATACGGCGATAGGAAATCTCATCCGGATTAAAGAGTATTTCGATACCTTCGGCGTGAGAGCCATGATTACGGTAGGTGGCATTGGGAACATCGCCACCAGTGTATCCAACCCGCGTTTTGTGTACGCCCGGCAGCTTGCGAATCAGATCCTGCATGCCCCAGAAACAGCCACCTGCTAAAACAGCGCGCTCTTGTATCATTAGATATTCTCCACTTGATTGAGGTATTCGCCGTAGCCTTCCGCTTCCATGTCGTCCCGATGGATGAAGCGCAGCGAAGCCGAATTGATGCAGTAGCGCAAGCCTCCGCGATCCCGCGGACCATCCGGGAATACATGCCCCAGATGACTATCGCCATAAGTGGAGCGAACTTCCGTGCGGATCATGCCGTGGCTGGTGTCGCGCACTTCATTGATGTGCGCGGGCTCAATGGGTTTGGTGAAGCTGGGCCAACCGCAGCCCGATTCGAACTTGTCGGAAGATGCAAACAGCGGTTCACCAGACACGACATCCACATAGATGCCCGGCTCGTGATTGTGTAGATACTCGCCTGTTCCTGGACGCTCCGTGCCACCTTGCTGGGTTACTCGGTGCTGTTCCGGCGTCAGGTTGGCGACGGTGTCTTCAGATTTCTTGTACATCTTCATGAAATTCTCCATGAGCGTGCTTGGATAAAATTTGCCTCGAAAACAATATGCGCCCAACTTTGTTTTAGGGCGACTGCCCTGCTGCGTAACATCGTTGCTGCTCCATAACATCAAACATCGACCCACGGCGTAACGCGCTTGCTGCTTGGATGCCCGAGGCATAGACTGTACAAAAAAACAGTCATAACAAGCCATGAAAACCGCCACTGCGCCGTTACCACCGCTGCGTTCGGTCAAGGTTCTGGACCAGTTGCGTGAGCGCATACGCTACTTGCATTACAGTTTACGAACCGAACAGGCTTATGTCAACTGGGTTCGTGCCTTCATCCGTTTCCACGGTGTGCGTCACCCGGCAACCTTGGGCAGCAGCGAAGTCGAGGCATTTCTGTCCTGGCTGGCGAACGAGCGCAAGGTTTCGGTCTCCACGCATCGTCAGGCATTGGCGGCCTTGCTGTTCTTCTACGGCAAGGTGCTGTGCACGGATCTGCCCTGGCTTCAGGAGATCGGAAGACCTCGGCCGTCGCGGCGCTTGCCGGTGGTGCTGACCCCGGATGAAGTGGTTCGCATCCTCGGTTTTCTGGAAGGCGAGCATCGTTTGTTCGCCCAGCTTCTGTATGGAACGGGCATGCGGATCAGTGAGGGTTTGCAACTGCGGGTCAAGGATCTGGATTTCGATCACGGCACGATCATCGTGCGGGAGGGCAAGGGCTCCAAGGATCGGGCCTTGATGTTACCCGAGAGCTTGGCACCCAGCCTGCGCGAGCAGCTGTCGCGTGCACGGGCATGGTGGCTGAAGGACCAGGCCGAGGGCCGCAGCGGCGTTGCGCTTCCCGACGCCCTTGAGCGGAAGTATCCGCGCGCCGGGCATTCCTGGCCGTGGTTCTGGGTTTTTGCGCAGCACACGCATTCGACCGATCCACGGAGCGGTGTCGTGCGTCGCCATCACATGTATGACCAGACCTTTCAGCGCGCCTTCAAACGTGCCGTAGAACAAGCAGGCATCACGAAGCCCGCCACACCGCACACCCTCCGCCACTCGTTCGCGACGGCCTTGCTCCGCAGCGGTTACGACATTCGAACCGTGCAGGATCTGCTCGGCCATTCCGACGTCTCTACGACGATGATTTACACGCATGTGCTGAAAGTTGGCGGTGCCG
This sequence comes from Acinetobacter sp. NigerLNRRAM0016, assembly GCF_054112845.1. Classification (NCBI taxonomy): domain Bacteria; kingdom Pseudomonadati; phylum Pseudomonadota; class Gammaproteobacteria; order Moraxellales; family Moraxellaceae; genus Acinetobacter; species Acinetobacter sp. NigerLNRRAM0016. Next base: position 7,718 of record NZ_JBSYVT010000053.1, on the reverse strand, counting down.
GAGTGCGCTCACCGCTTGATGCGCTGCCGCCCCTCACTAGTGAGAGGTAGGGCAGCGCAAGTCAATCCTGGCGGATTCACTACCCCTGCGCGAAGGCCATCGGTGCCGCATCGAACGGCCGGTTGCGGAAAGTCCTCCCTGCGTCCGCTGATGGCCGGCAGCAGCCCGTCGTTGCCTGATGTCTTTGCACATTAAAGACTTAAACTGATGAATCATAAAATCAATAACTTACATTAGGTATGATTCAGTAAATTTACATTATAGTTCTAAACTCAATGAACTTTGAGTTTAGATAACCAATCCATTTATGACATAATAGTTGTAAATTTACTTATGTTTGAGTTTACCTATTCCAAATATCCAATAAGTAAATAAAACGGTGATTGCAAGTGATATAAAAATGACTATTGGGGATGGTACTTGCATTGGACTCAACCAAAATCCAAATAAAATACATGCAACAAATGCACTGCTACAAAGAAACAACTTAAAAAATACCACAAGTATTGAATCTGATTTTTTCGTAATATTCATTCAAACTTCCTCTTTGAGTTTACAACTATATTGTTAAAGTTTAGAACATTAATGTCATTTTTGAGACTTTAATGGTCAGTCACAGCAACAAGAAACAGCGCCGATCGCACGATCTGACGTTCAAAACAGTTTCCAGGATCTTTTCAATTGATTTGAGGCTTATATGAATATGCATACGACTCAAAAGAGTGAGAGAGACAAAATGACAAAACGCTGTTCTGTTGATGTGAAGTCACCCTGGTTCTTCATAGAGAACCAAATCCCAAACAAAGATGGCACGGCGTTTATTGTGTGGGATGAATTCTTAGACCATGAAATTAAACCTATCCGCTGGAGCGATAAGATCCGTGACTATGCTTCAGGTGAAGTCGAATGGAGTGGAAGCTTCTTATTTTGGCGATATGATGATGGTACACCAGCTGAATCACCAAGAAGCTATCAGCAATCTTAATTTCTTATATTTCCGAGGGTGTAGCCAATTGATTTTGAGATTTGATCAATCTCTTTAAGGCAAAGGTTTGATTCCTTGAATGCCAGTTCGAGTCTGACCATCCCCGTCATTGCCAACAAATTCCCTCAAATGAATCAATTGAAGACAATCATACCAGCCTCACTAAAATAGTTACGGCTTTGACGTTCTGACTTAGGTTCCCAATCTCTATTTTTCAGATTACATGATCCAGCAGCAATTTTAGCCTTGCCAAACTTACTTTGAATGTTTTGAAACGCCGTCATTAACGCTTGCTCTTTTTCAAGCTGCTCTACGTCAGTTAGTAGGCCGATCGTGCGATGTTCTTCTTTTATCAATTCACACAACATCACGCCACATTTCTTAAACTCTATCCCCTCTTTGTACAATTTATCAATCAGTGATGTGGCAGCTTTAACCAGTTGCATCAAATTGTTTGTAGGTTGGGTAAACGTGTATGTTAACGACTTGCTGTAATACGGTTTTGACTGGTCAAATGGGTTGGATTGCAAGAAAACAATCAGAGATCCGCATAGCTGGTGTTCAGCAACAAGCCGATTGAATGCATTATGGGTATATTTGCTGATGGCTTCTTGAAGAATTGAGAGCTCAGTAATTTTCTGGCCGAAAGATTTGCTCGAGACAATCTGTTGTTTCGCCTTAGGTGAACTTTCAAATTCAAAGCATGGCTGGCCAAGCAATTCTAAAATCGTACTTTGCATATTCACATTGAAGAGTTCACGCATTCGATTCGGGTTGGATGTTGCAAGATCCAGCACACTTAAAATCCCCATGTCATTAAGCTTTTTAGCGTACTTTCGCCCTACACCCCATATTTCATCAACTGGCATGCTTTGATAGTAGCTTTCGACATCTACCAGGCTCATTGTCACTAAATTACAGATTCCATTTAATTCTGGATTCTTTTTGGCAAGGTTGTTGGCCATTTTACTTTCAGTCAGTGTTCTACCAACACCCACGCACGTTGTTAAGCCAATAAACTTATATACTTGATGCCGAATCTCCCGTGCCATTTCAGTAGCATCAAAGTTTTTAGTAAATTGAGTAAATTCTATAAAGCCTTCATCAATGCTGTAAATGCTGTAACAGCTTGGATCTACAAAACCAGATAATATTCCATGAAAACGGCGTGACATTTCGCCATATAGCGCAAAATTGCTCGATAGCACATGAACGTTATGTTTATTGATGATGTCTTGGACCTTAAAGAGTGGCGCACCCATCGGGATTTTTAAGAGTTTAGCTTCAGCGCTTCTCGCGATGATTGTTCCATCATTAGAGCTTAAGACAACGCATGGTTTACCCTTTAACTTAGGGTTCCAAAATGCTTCCATCGAACAATATGCCGAATTTATATCAACATGAATAAATACCCGGTTTGTCATTTTCGTGCGTCTTTAATGATGTAAGTCACTACGCCCCACACAATCAATTCCTGTTCAGGTTTTAGAAAAATATGTGAGTGCTCTTGGTTTTCTGCTTTAAGCCAAACTGGAGGGATAGATTTTGCATCTGGACCAAAAATTTCATTAATTTCACCAGCTGACATTTGCTTGGTGATCATCAACCGCTTAACGGTAAAGTCTGTTTCTAGCTGAGCAACAATAATATCTAGATGCTTGGCGTCTAAGCTTCTATCGATTATGAGCTTATCGTTAATATCTATACCGGCATTTAGCATGGAACGAGAGCCTACTTTACCAATAAACGTAGAGTACTCATTGGTGATCAGCATTTCGTTGAGATCGACCGACTTTTCAATAAAATCTTGTGCTGGTGAAGGAAATCCAGCTGATAATAATTCAGCTGCAATAGGAATTTGTAAAAGCGAGTTAGATCTGACGTGCTCGAGGTCAAGAATATCGCTTATCTTTTTATTTGCACCGCTAAATGCGATAACTTTCGTTTCAGGTTTTCCTGACGTTGAACTGCAAGTAGACATGAAAAAAACCTTACTATGATTTGAGACCCATTGTATTGAGAGCTGTATGTTTGTTCAAATATTTCTTAAAAGTTACCAATACACAATGGGTTATCCTTGGAGTTAGAATAAAGATCGTCTATCTTATGAATAATAAAATTTACACGTAATATGTCAGAGATGATGCCAATTATTCATTACTTAACAGTACAGGTTTGCAAACGGGTATTCATAGAGCCTAACTACGGCGTAATGCGTTCTAATGATCCATTAGTTATAGATCCTGATCTATCAATGCAGCCATTATGTTTACTTGGCATCTCCGTCAATGATTTTCCATTAAATTACACGGAATATTATGAAAAAAATGACAGTAGTTGTTCCCTGTCAAAATTCCTGAAGACTTTTTGGAGCCGTTACTACAAGACTAATGGCCCAAATATTCCATTAGTTTTTGGAATACCAGATATCCTGGTTATCGATCATCGTGTGAAGGATATTATTAATCAATCATTTTATAGTTGGTTAGACTCGAATAATATTCAATATGAGTTTTCTGATAGTAAGAATAAAAAAGCTATTGCTAATTTTCGTCAGCATCAACACTATCCTTATATTGAATGTTACTCTGAGATAGACGTCCTAGATACATATAAAACTAAAAATGAAGAATATGCCTTACCTTTATCCGTTCTAAACACGATGACTAACTATTTAGATAGTGTTTTTCTCTTATCAAAGCATCGTAAAACTTTAATAGCGTATACCAGCAGACCTATTAAGCATCCAACATTTACAGAGTGCTGTCCTAACGATCTCCGACTATTTGACATTACACCTTTAGAAAGTAAAGCCGATAGAACTTTACAGGATGCATATTGGGTTAGCTCCGATTTAGAAAATGGCAATTATGGATACTTGCGGAATAGACAAGTGAAAGAAGACATAGATTGCACCAGAGAAGATAAAAAAGCTTTTTTGGCCCTAATAAAATCATTGCCAGTTACTCAATGGATGGATATTTTTACAAGCAATCAGATTGAATTATTGAATCAATTAAAAAAACAACGATACAAAGACACAATTGATATCGATCAGATTAATTACGCAGATATGTGTTTTAAATTAGGGTTAAGTAGGGATTCTCAATACACAGTTTTAGCACTGGAGACATCTAAATTAAAACGTTCTGAAATGATTGAACTTTGGGATCAATATTCTCATGGAGGTGATGTTAAGTACTCTTGTGAAATTATGCTTCCTGACTGGTACTCTTCGCGAAATGATAAAATTTACAGATATTTTTATTTATCTATGTGGAACAGCAGCATTATTTTCATAAGTGAATCAGGATCTCCAGCAACAAAATGTTTTGATCAAGATGAATGCATTAATTACATGTCAAAAAATCAATTCAAAATACATAATTTAAGTAATATCGTTGATATACGTCACTTTGATGAATTGCTATTAAACAACAGGCAATATTTATTGAACATCGTTAAAGAAATGGATGCTTTTGAACTTTTAAAGGACCTAAATACCGTATAAAACAGAGTGTGGAAACACACTCTGTTTTATAGAAAATGATTTCTATTGGATATAATTGGACAAGTAATTATAAATACTCGGATCTTCAATATCCGATGGGAATCCACGATCACAGACAAGGATAAACTTATTCCCCTGCTTTATAATTAATGGCTCTGTTCCATATCAAAGGCTTTTTAAATACCCAAAATGGAATCTCAGCTGGAAGTGATGTGTTGTACAACCAGATCCCACTTGAAGCTGGTAGAACGGTTTGGGACAGTAAAGCAAATTGGTTTAAGTGTAATTATTAATTTTATTATCTAGCTTAAAAAGAGGTCATTAGGGACCTCTTTTTTTAACTCATAATTTATAGAATGCAAATAGCCTTATGAGGCCAGACTATATTCCTGTTCATGAGTAAAGTTGGCCAGAACCAGTGCATAAGATAAATCAGGTGGTACTGAGTTACCGACCATACGATATTGGTCTTGTTTAGTTAACTTCAATTGTTGGTTATTTTCATCATGTCCATAACTGAAAATATAATCATGCGGAAAGCCTTGAGCCTTATAAAGTTCAAATGGTTGAAGCATTCTAAAGCCAATATCTTCAATACAATAGCGTTCATCATTGATTTCAATGATTCCAAATTTTTCAAAAAGTTCATTTTTGAAATTTAACCCTTCAGTAAATCTCGTTAATAAAGCTCGTACCTCTGCAAATTGATTTACTGTTGTGAGTGTATGCATAGGTTCATTTAACTCTTGGCCAGTACATCCATTTTTCATTTTTGAAAGGTGACAAACATATAGTGAGTGGGTACCGCCTTTAGTTTCAGCTGTAATTGTCCTCAAAGGCTCATCGATCGGCATTGATCTCCGACTTGATCCATTTGCACATTCTGTAAGAATTGGAGCAGCTGCATCAACGATATATGGCTCTGGATTATGAACGATATATTTCAAAATACCGCGAACAATACGCTCTAACGTAGCTGGTGCCAGTGCTTTTTTTCTTTTAAATATACTAGGGCAATCAAAACTTAGATCTACGCATTCAGCAGCTGTACGCCATGGCAATAAACGTCCCTTTTTTACAAGACTGGTATTAGGATTACCATGGGTTTCCTTTGGCCATACGATTGGCAATCCATCACGGCGAGCTATTAAGAAAAATCGATTTCGTATAGTTGGTGAACCGAAGTCACATGCTTTTAATTCTTTGTATTCAACTGAGTATCCTTGATATTTCAATGCATTTACAAAGCAATTAAACGTTCGTCCCTTACGCTTTGGGCATGGACGTCCATCTTTATCAAGGTCACCCCATTCTGCAAACTCCGTTACATTTTCAAGCATTATTACACGAGGTCGAACCTTTGCTGCCCAGCGCAATGCAATCCAGGCCAATCCCCTAATGTTTTTATTGAGAGGTTTACCTCCCTTAGCTTTGGAATGGTGTTTACAGTCTGGGCTCAACCAGACTAATCCAACGGGTTGATTACCAGTGATTTCAACTGGATCTACATCCCAAACACTTTCACAATAATGTTTTGTAAGAGGATGATTTACCCGGTGCATCGCCAAAGCTTTAGGATCATGATTAATAGCAATATCAATCGGTCTCCCAAATGCACGTTCTAAACCGGTTGATGTTCCACCACCCCCGGCAAAATTATCAACAATAAGTTCGTGTGGTAATAAATTAAACATAATATAAACTCCAAGTTTTTGGCTTTTTGCCACTAAATTCGTGTACGCGAATACTGTATGAATACTTAGGCAAGCATTAGTTCATTTATAGAATCAATGGCTGCCAAATCATCATAATCATAGTAAGCATCATCGATGGCAGACGAAATTTCATATTCAGAAACTCCTGAATTCAGAGCGAGTTTTAAAAGATTCCGGTCTAATCGGTCATATTTGTTTGAAAATGCCATCAGTTTATGGTCATGCGCGTTATTGGCCATAAAGAATGAATATGCAAAACCAACAGGCGTTACACTTCGAGCATTTTTAGTGGCCAAGCTTTTCCCACCATATAACTTGTGCATTTTAGATCCCTCTATAGGCTCTACTGGTGCAATAGGTAGGTCAGCATTAAATCTACCCCATAATAAGGTTTTCTTAGTGTAAGTATCCCCAAAATGAAACGGATCAAACGACAGACGCCACGGCGACAACCCGGTTAAGCTCGCAATACGCCCTACTGGATTCTCAATTGCCCAAATATTCGGTTTAAAAAATTCAATTGTTCTTAAAGTTTGGTACACCAGCTCAATACTGCTTAACGTGCGACCATCAGCATCTTTGGCGGTAAAATGTCTTGCACCAGAAACAGCAAAGTCAGTACATGGGCATGCAGCTAAAATCGCATGAACGTCCAAACCATCAAAGCATGCAAAAAGCTCGTTAAAGAATTCCACGCTGAAGTTATTAATATCGCCAAAATAAGGATCTGCCTGTATATCAAAGCGAAATACTTGATAGCCAGCATCAACCCATGGTTGTGACCATGTGCCAGACAAATCAAAAAGAGAAATGACAATTTTTTGGTTGTTTTGGTTGCGGATCGTTGGATCTAGATATTGGTTAAACGCAACGTTTTTCCATTGTTCTAAACGCTCTAATGCGGAAGATCTGGACATCCAGCCATTAGCTTCAACATATGCTTGTGATTTCTTATTTAAGCGAACAACTTCATTCTTATGCGGTGCATCAAAGATATTTGAAATCTTAAACTCAGCATCAATAAAACTACTTCTTGCATCCAATAAAAGCTTATTGAAAAGTTGCAATTGTTCATTATTGTTTTGCGTTTTTACTAAATCCACGACCGACTCCAAGTTTTAAGCAATGAGCTTGATTACCTAATTTTAGAGTAATTTGTATGAATATAATTTTTTTTAAAAATAGTTATATGTCTATTCAGTTGAAGACGATTATCTACCATAAAGCTTATTGAGCTTTTCGGATGCTAAATCACTAAATTTGACGTAAATTGTGCTGGATGTCTTTGCCAATTTAACTTCAAGATGCTCATTAATCTGGATGTAAGCACCTTTACTAATATTTAGATCTTTAGTTAACTCCTGGATAGCCTGATCAAACCTATTCTCTTCTATCTTTAATAGTGAATATTCATTACTAATATTCAAATTAATAGATTTAGCGACCTGTTCAAAAGTGCGAATCATATTAAAACATAGGTCTATTTTTCTTTTTTTATTGATGCCAG
>NZ_JBSYVT010000052.1:0-17638 GCF_054112845.1 Acinetobacter sp. NigerLNRRAM0016 | reverse complement strand
GATTATGTCGCTGATCTTCAAGCTTTGTACTATTTATCTATAGACCAGCACCAATACAGTGAAAATTATATGTTTCGCTTTAAATACTTCCAGAATGAAGCTAAATATAATGATTTATCAGAATCTTTAGATCATCTCTTATCCAAAAGTACTTTTTTAGAAGAATTATTAAAAAGCCTACTTTTTCTTAATCAAAGAGATTTAGCTGAACGAATTATTCAAATTTACGATTTAGAAACTATTTTCGATTTTATTTCTCAAGCTAGACTTGGAAAGTTTTTCAAACATTTTGATTTATTAGGTTATTAAATTTAAAAAAAATCCCTCCTAACCTCCCTTTCAAAAGGGAGGAACAACCGTGAATCAAAAGCCATCATAAACTTCGCGTAAAGTCCCCTTTCACAAAGAGGGATTTAGGGGGATTCCAATCTCTGCTTAACAACACTATAAATCTGCTCCACCACAGCATCAGTTTCAGTCAAAATCTGCCTGTTACTAAACCTCAGCACCAGAAGTCCTAATTCACTTAAAGCTTGATCACGAATTTGGTCAGCGTCCAATCCCTCATCTGTGTAATGCTGTCCCCCATCACACTCAATAATAAGGTTCGCAGCGGAACAATAAAAATCTACAATAAAATTAAGAATTGGCTTTTGCCGATAAAACTGTAATCCTAAAATTTGTTTACGGCGTAATCTTTGCCATAGCCATTGTTCTGCATCGGTCATATTGCTACGCAAATCACGCGATGGAAGTTTTAAGTTCTTGTTATAAGGTTGCATCACACGCTCTTAGTTTTTATATCTTCTTTTAAGAATCTTGGCATAATATCTTCCAGAGAATAACAATGCACGAAACATCATCATGAACAGCACTCAACTCTTTCTAGGCGTGATCTTTAGCTCAATTGGTTTAGGCTATTTTCTCTATGGCAAAAAACAAAAAATGACTGTGCCCTTTGTTGCAGGTTTGGTCTTAATGGTTTTTCCTTATTTTATTGAAAGCAATCTGTTACTGGGTGGTATTGGTATGTTGTTATCCATAGCCCCATATTTTTTACGTTTTTAATGCAATTGAGCCGTTTCAAGCGATTCAAATTGAATGTCGACCACATTCCAGTGGTGCATCATCTCACGTAAAAACACAAAGTAAACCAGACTGAATACCCCCTGTTCCGCCACTTTACAGACATAATATTCCCGACGCTCGATAAACTCGTTAAAGCCGCTTTCAAGCTGTACTCTATCTATACTGTGCTGATTCGGAAAAAATAAGGTTAAAACTTGCTGAAATAACGCATCAGCACTGATTGCCATTTTAGGTTGAGCATAAGGAATGGGAACCGATTCTAGTATTTCTTCAATCACATAAATCATCAGCTCAATCGCAAGTACGTCCAGCACCCCATGCCGCATACTGTTCGACTGAATAAAGCCTAAAGCTTTATCGACCTGAAAATGCTGCCCGCCTATATCGAAACTGAGCTGCTCCAAGCCTAAAGAAAATTTGATTGCAACCTCAGGACTGTTCATAGCCATCATCCTCCAAAACTAAAGCGCGTAAACAGTCTGAATATCCGACTTCTTTTACCATGGCTGAGCCCTATTTATTTCTCTTTTAAGGAAATAAAACGAACTCATGCAAGAAATCTCTTAAGCATGTTATTGAAACCTATGCAAAAGCAAAAAACGCGCTATCTTCCTTATCTCTTAAGATAGCGCGTCTAAAAGTAAAGTTCTGCTGTAATCGGTTTAGTTTGCTTGGGTCTTCGGTAAAAATACCGTCGCAAAACCAAGTAAGGGCAATAACGAACACACGCCAAACACCCATTCAATGCCCTTTAAGTCTGCCAAATAGCCCAGCCCTGCTGCGGCAATCCCGCTCACGCCAAACATTAAGCCGAACATTAAACCTGCAATCATGCCGACTCGCCCCGGTACAGCTTCTTGTGCATATACCACCATGGCAGCAAAGGCAGAAGACATGACTAAACCGATAATCACTGACAAGATAGTCGTCCAAAATAGATTAGCAAAAGGCATCATTAAGGCGAATGGTGCCATGCCGACAAAAGACATCCAAATCACTGCTTTACGTCCAATTTTGTCGCCAATCGGTCCGCCTGCAAAAGTCCCCAATGCCACCGCAGCCAAGAAGGCAAACAAATGTAACTGTGCCGATTGCAGACTGATCTGGAATTTATGCATCAAGTAAAAGGTAAAGTAATTACTGATACTGGCGATATAGGTAAATTTGGCGAACATCAACACGCAAATGGTCGAGAGTGCGATGACCAACTGACGTCCATGCAATTTGCTTTGCACCTGATGTGCCTTGGCAGCCAATTGTTTTTTGCTGTGACTGATACTCCACTGACTCACACCAAACAACACCCAAATGGCAAGCAGAGCAAACACGATCAACAACGCCACCGCATGTTGTCCAAACGGGACAATAATCAGTGCCGCCAGCAAAGGCCCAATTGCGGTTCCAGTATTACCGCCCACCTGAAAGGTCGATTGTGCCGTACCAAAACGCCCGCCCGATGCCATACGTGCCACACGCGAAGCTTCAGGATGAAAGGTCGATGACCCGACTCCAATTAAAGCCGATGCCATTAACAACACCATAAAATTCGGGGAAAATGCCAACAACAAAATACCGCTAAAAGTCACCACCATGCCGAGCGGCAACAAATACGGTTTGGGATGTTTATCGGTATACAGTCCAATCCACGGTTGCAGCAGCGAGGCGGTAATTTGATAGACCAATGAAATGAGTCCAACTTGAGCAAAACTCAGCGAGAAATTGGTTTTCAGCATCGGATAAATGGCAGGCAGAACGGCTTGAATCAAGTCATTCAGTAAATGTGCCAGTGCCACCGCACCAACGATTTTCACAATCATCCCTTGTGGCTGAAGACTTGCCACAGCTTCATCCATGCTTTCCTTCGCCTGTATTGAAGACGTCATAGCTGAAAAACTCCAATCATTGATATTTCAACTAATATTGTAAAATGTCATTCATAAGGTTATCTTCCAATAATCCCTGTATAAGTGACAATTTTCATGCACATTTCAGATTCACTGATTGAAACGGAAATGTCCGAACTGGTGATTGGACTTTCCTCTGAACATACCTATCGCGAAATTACCCCAGCTCATCACCACTCACGGGCGCAGTTTCTCTATGCTTCGACAGGAGTTATTCAGGTCTTTACTCCCAATCATGTCTGGTTAATTCCGCCGATGTGCGCACTGTGGATTCCCGCCTATGTGGAACATAGCGTCATTTCTTTAAGTCGGGTCAAAATGAATACTGCACTGGTGGAAGCGCAAGCGGCATCGGTGTTGGGTCAACAGTGTTTTATTATTCGGGTCAGCAAGTTATTGCATGAACTGCTGATTCGTTTAAATGCGATTGAGCACATTCCGACCTCAGAATTACTCAGCTCTGAAGAGCTTTCTAACGCCATACAAATTCTAATTTTTGATGAAATACAGAAAGCCAATTCGCTGCCGATTCAGATTCCGTGGCCGCAAGACAAACGCCTGATGAGTATCTGCCAAGCGCTGTTACAGGCACCACAACATCATAAAGATTTAAGCACGTGGGCAGATGAAATTGGCACCAGTGCCAGAACCTTGATGCGCATGTTTCAGAAAGAAACGGGGCTGTCCTATCGGGCATGGTTGCAGCAGATGCACATTGCCCAAGCTTTAAGTAAAATTGCCAGTGGTCAGTCGATTGCCCAGATCTCAGAATCATTGGGTTATACCAACCCCAGTGCCTTTAGTGCCATGTTTAAGCGGCATTTGGGACAAACGCCGCAGCAATTTAAATATAAAGAGGAATAAAACAGCAACCTATAGCTCAGGCAGTCAGGCGGTCGACAAATAATACCCCATTCAAATGATCCACTTCATGCTGCACAATGCGTGCGGGAAAGCCTTCGAACACGGTTTCTATCACATCTCCCGCGAGGGTGTGATACAGCACTTTAATCACTTGTGCACGTTCGACCTGACCTCGTTCATTCGGCACGCTTAAACAGCCCTCTTCACCGAAACAGGTGGCTTCTGAAAATTCTAAAATCTGTGGATTGACCATCACCACCGCATCCATTTCAGGTGCATCCGGGTAGCGTGGATTGGGACGTGACGCCACAATAATGACTTGTTTGGAGATATAGAGTTGCGGTGCGGCAATGCCGACTCCGTTGCGTTCCAACATGGTCGCGTGCATGGCAGATGCCAACTGCATCAGCCATTCACTGTTAAATTCAGTATCGGCAACTGGTGCAGCTTTCAGTTTTAAAATGTCTTCTCCACGTTGTGCCACAGGTAAAATCACGCTCATACACGGTTCCTAAAAGTCGCAACTCAATGCTTGGTTCAATCCTATTCTGAACCAGTTCTGCACAAAATGAAATCCGCAGTTTGATGATGGATTTCGATGCTTTAAGCGTTCTTGTGCAGCCTTTGGCAATGCAATGGATCTATTTCAAAGATAAACAAAATGCAAACCCGCATAAAAAATCGCCCAGCTTTTAAAGATGAGCGATTTTAAGCAAAGCTACTGCAAGTACAGAACAGCTTGATTCAAGTCAGATGCATTTAATCAAACAGGTAGTTAAAAATCAGATAGGCTGCAAGTTTGGCGGTTCTGTTATCCAAATCAAACTGCGGGTTGCACTCCGCCACATCAAACACCCGAATTTTGCCCGTCTGTTTTATCGCTTGGAATAAAGGTTCAAAGACATTCAAATCAATGCCTTTCACCGCAGGAGCACTGACCCCAGGCGCAATGCTGGCATGAAAAACATCTAAATCAATGGTCACATACAGCACATCGACTTTCGCCATAAAGGCTTGAATTTGCTTAATCAAACTAGGCAATTGAGCAACTTGTAAGTCGTGATCATAAATATAGTCACACTGCAAACGATCCGCGGTATCGAACAACACTTTGGTATTGGCATGTTTGGCGACACCAATGCACAAATAATGAAAATCTTGCTGATGCTGTGCCGAAAGCTGTGCTGCATTTAGAAATGGCGTGCCTGACGTCACCTGCTCGGCTTCGCGCAAGTCAAAATGTGCATCAAAATTGATAATGCCGATTTTCTGCTGCGGTTGATGCTGCTGCACATATTGGAACAGTCCTGAAAAGCTGCCAAAAGCCACTTCATGACCACCACCCAATACAATCGACTGCATGCCTTTCTCCAGACTGTATTGTACTTGGTTCGCCAATTCAGTCTGTGCCTGTTCCAATTGGTCCTGTTGGCAAATCACATTGCCCAAATCTTGCAGCGTAAGGGGTTGATGGACAGGCAAGTTCGCCAACTGACTCCGAATCGCATTCGGGGCTTCTGCCGCACCTACACGCCCTTTATTGCGCTTAACCCCTTCATCGGAACTAAAGCCAATGAGGGCATAGTCAGCCGTTGCACTGCGATTAATGATCTGGTGGATACGCAAATGTTCTTCACCATCCCCATCATGTCGACCTTGCCAAGTAAAAGCTGTATTCATGTGTTGCTCACTCTATTTCATCGCCATGACAGGCTTAGCACTGCACTTCTACACCATGCTGCACAATACGTTTTGGTAAATCGCCACCTAGCCAGTAGACAATTTCAGAAGGGTGTTCAATGTCCCACGCCACGAAATCAGCCACTTTGCCTTGCTCTAAACTGCCGTGTGTGTCCTGTAAACCCAGCGCATGTGCCGCATGAAGGGTCACTCCCGCCAAGGCTTGTTCAGGGGTTAAACGGAATAAGGTGCTGCCCATATTCAGCATTAAACGTAACGACAATGCTGGCGATGTCCCCGGATTCAAATCACTGGATAAGGCAATACGTACGCCATGTTCCAGTAAGCTTTGCATCGGTGGCAATTGGGTTTCTCTTAACAGATAAAATGCTCCCGGCAATAACACCGCAATCGTACCTGCTGCTGCCATGGCTTTCACATCATCTTCTGTCATATATTCCAGATGATCTGCCGAAAGTGCATGATAACGTGCTGCAAGGCTTGAACCACCTAAAGCGGACAATTGTTCCGCATGCAGTTTCACTGGAAGATTCAGGGCTTGTGCGGCTTTGAACACCCGTTCCACTTGTTCGGGTGAAAAAGCTAAATATTCACAAAAGGCATCAACCGCATCGACCAAACCTTCGGCATGTAATTTTGGTAACATTTCCGTACAGATATGCTCAATATAGGCATCGCTTTGATCTTTATATTCAGGTGGTAAAGCATGCGCGGCTAAACAGGTACTTTTTACTGTCATCGGTAATACTTCTGCCACTTGACGAATCACGCGTAACATCTTGCGTTCATTGACATAGTCCAGCCCATAGCCCGACTTAATTTCAATGGTGGTGACCCCATCCCGTTGCATACTGCGAATACGTTTGAGTGCAGAAGCCAACAACTGTTCTTCTGTCGCTTCACGGGTTGCACGTACCGTACTGGCAATGCCGCCACCACTGGCGGCAATTTCAGCATAACTCACGCCTTGCAAACGTTTTTCAAACTCAACACTACGATTGCCGCCAAACACGCTATGGGTATGACAGTCGATCAAACCCGGAGTCACCCATACACCATTCAAGTCGATACGCTCAGCATATTCATCTACTGGAAGATCTAGTTCAGCTCCAATCCAGTGAATGTGCTGTCCAGAAGTCACAATGGCACCCTGCTCAATGCTGGAATAGTGTCCGTTTTGCATGGTGGCAATGTGGCAGTTGTGCCAAAGTTTTTTCATTTCAAATTCCTCTGCATGCTCAAGCAGGCGCCCCTGCTTGAGCGATCATGCTTTAACTCTTTAATTCAACATTTTGTGGCAGTTCAGATTCAACTTTGACGGTATTTCCTTTTGGCTTCACCCAAATGTTATAGGCAATACACAGCAACGCCAACCAGCCTGCACCGACGTAAATCGCAGGGCGTGAATCTGGGAAATAAGCGATCATGGCCAAAATAAACAGCATGAAAACAATGGCAAATGCAGGTGCGTATGGCCAGCCAATCACAGGGAAATCTAACGCTTTCACTTCTTCAAGCGAGAGCTGACGACGCATAGCCACTTGCGACAGTAAAATCATCAACCATACCCAAACCGTGGCAAAGGTCGCAATCGAAGCAATGATCATGAACACATTTTCAGGGATCAGATAATTTAGTAACACACCGACCAACAACACACCCGCCATGACCAATACGGTCATCCAAGGCACACCATTACGTGATAATTTTTGGAATACCTTTGGCGCTTGACCACGATTCGCCATACCAAACAGCATTCGTCCTGCACCAAATACATCACTGTTAATCGCAGATACCGCTGCGGTAATCACCACAATATTCAAAATAGTGGCGGCTGATCCAATCCCCAAATTCTCAAAAATTTGCACAAATGGACTGCCCTGACTGCCTATTTGATTCCATGGGAAAATCGACATCAACACAAAAATGGTCAGTACGTAGAACAATAAAATACGCACAGGCACGGCATTAATGGCACGTGGAATGGTAGTTTTCGGATCTTGTGATTCGCCTGCGGTAATGCCAATAATTTCAATGCCACCAAAGGCAAATACCACCACCGACAAACACGCCACCAAACCCGCAATGCCGTTTGGCATAAAGCCATCATGAATCCACAGATTTTGAATACCCGGCACAAAGCTGCTGTGATCGGCATGAAAACCGTAGAACATCAATCCGAGTCCACCCAAAATCATTGCCACAATTGCAGTGACTTTGACAATCGACAGCCAGAATTCCAGTTCACCAAAGACTTTGACATGAATCAGGTTGATGCCGCCCAAGAACATGATCAGCGATAAAATCCAGATCCAGCGCGGTACATCGGGATACCAAAAGCCCATATAGATCCCGAAGGCGGTGACATCGGCCAATGCCACAATGATCATTTCAAAGACATAGGTCCAACCTGTGGTAAACCCTGCCAATGGACCAATATATTGCGTGGCATATTCACTGAATGAACCCGAAACTGGGTTTTTGACCGCCATTTCGCCCAAGGCACGCATAATGATATAGATGGCAATACCACAGACAATATATGCCAGTAAAACTGATGGTCCTGCCATTTTAATGGCAGATGCTGAACCGTAAAAAAGACCCGTTCCAATAGCTGAACCCAATGCCAAGAAACGGATATGGCGGGTGTTAAGCCCCCGCTGTAATGAAGCCTGTTGTGACATTATAATCTCCGATCCTTGAGGAAATTTATTAAGTTACGGCCACTTCATGTGGCCGTTTTTTCATCACTTTTTTACAAACTTGGCAGTAAATCTGGCAGCAACAATTCATTTAAGCAGCCGCTTGCGAGTAATTCACTGGCCTGCTCAATGTCTGGTGCAAAGAAGCGGTCTTCACTGTAGTACGGCACTTGGTCACGTAAAACTTTACGTGCACGTTCCAATTTTGGAGAGCTTTTTAAGCCTTCACGGAAGTCCAAGCCCTGACATGCGCCTAACCATTCCACTGCTAAAATGCCACGCACGTTGTCTGCCATGTACCACAAGCGTTTGCCTGCATTCGGTGCCATAGACACGTGGTCTTCTTGGTTTGCAGAAGTCGGCAAGCTGTCCACACTGGCTGGATGCGCCAAAGCTTTGTTATCGCTAGCCAAGGCTGCCGCTGTCACTTGAGCAATCATGAAGCCTGAGTTGACACCACCATTGGCCACCAAGAATGGTGGAAGTTGTGACATGTGGCGATCCATCATCATTGAGATACGACGTTCAGACAGTGAGCCAATTTCTGCAATTGCCAAAGCCAGATTATCTGCTGCCATTGCGACAGGTTCCGCATGGAAGTTACCGCCCGAAATCACATCACCTTCAGCAGCAAATACCAATGGATTGTCCGATACCGCATTCGATTCAATTTCCAACACTTCAGCCGCTTGACGAATTTGCGTTAAACACGCGCCCATCACCTGTGGTTGGCAACGGAGTGAGTACGGGTCTTGCACTTTGCTACAGTCTTCGTGTGAATGTGCAATTTCACTCGATTCAGTGAGTAAATCACGATAAGCCGCAGCCACATCAATTTGACCACGTTGACCACGCACCGCATGGATACGTGCATCAAACGGTGCACGTGAACCGAGCATCGCTTCTACGCTTAAACCACCACACACGGTTGCCGCAGCAAATAAATCTTCTGCTTCAAATAAGCCACGTAAAGCATAAGCCGTCGATACTTGGGTACCATTTAAGAGTGCCAAGCCTTCTTTAGCTGCTAAAGAAATGGGTTCTAGGCCTGCAATTTTGAGTGCTTCCACCGCAGGTAACCATTCGCCTTTGTAACGTGCTTTGCTTTCCCCTAGTAACACCAATGACATATGTGCCAATGGTGCCAAGTCACCTGAAGCCCCTACAGAACCTTTTAATGGAATATGCGGATAAACTTCTGCATTGATTAAAGCAAAAATCGCATCAATCACTTTACGGCGAATACCCGAGAAACCACGTGCCAAGCTATTGGCTTTCAACAACATGATCAGACGCACCATCGCATCGTCCAGTGCTTCACCCACACCTGCGGCATGTGACAACACCAAAGAACGCTGTAATTGTTCTAAATCTTCTGGGGCAATTTTGGTCGAAGCCAGTAAGCCAAAGCCGGTGTTAATTCCGTAAGCCGTACGACCTTCATTTACAATTTTTTCAACACATGCCACGCTGGCATCAATTGCGGGTCCAGCACTTTCATCCAAAGTGACTTTAATTGGATTTAAATAAGCTTGGCGAAGATCTGCGAGGGTAAGTTGACCAGGTTGCAGTAAGAGTTCCATGTTTTCGTCCTGTTATGCACGATAAGGTGAAATTACGGTGCTGGAATTGCTTGATCAAAAGCACCGTAATCAATGTCCGTAAATGATGTTATTTGGTGATCATTGGCAAGTGTAAACCTTGCTCTTTTGCGCAGTCGATTGCAATCTCATATCCTGCATCTGCATGACGCATCACGCCAGTTGCAGGATCATTGGTCAATACACGTGCAATACGTGCTGCTGCTTCATCCGTACCATCACAGACAATCACCACGCCAGAGTGTTGAGAGAAGCCCATACCCACACCACCACCATGATGTAAAGATACCCAAGTTGCACCACCCGCTGTATTTAACAGAGCATTCAATAATGGCCAGTCTGATACGGCATCAGAACCATCTTGCATAGATTCTGTTTCACGGTTTGGACTTGCCACCGAACCTGAGTCTAAATGGTCACGACCAATCACGATTGGTGCAGACAATTCACCCGAACGCACCATTTCGTTAAATGCTAAACCGAGCTTTGCACGTAAGCCTAGACCGACCCAGCAAATACGCGCTGGTAAACCTTGGAAGCTGATGCGTTCGCGAGCCATGTCTAACCAGCGATGTAAATGTTCATCATCTGGAATCAATTCTTTGACTTTGGCATCAGTTTTGTAGATGTCTTCTGGATCACCTGAAAGTGCCACCCAACGGAATGGACCGACACCACGGCAGAACAATGGACGAATGTACGCTGGAACAAAGCCAGGGAAATCAAAGGCATTTTCTACGCCTTCATCTTGCGCCATTTGACGAATGTTGTTGCCATAGTCAAAAGTTGGTACGCCCATTTTTTGGAAATCCAACATCGCTTGTACGTGTTTTGCCATGGATTGTTTCGCTGCTTTCACTACAACTTCAGGCTCAGTTTTCGCGCGTTGGCGATATTCTTCCCATGTCCAGCCAATTGGCAAATAACCATTCAGTGGGTCATGCGCGCTGGTTTGATCCGTTACCATATCTGGATGCACTCCACGGCGAACCAATTCAGGTAAAATTTCTGCAGCATTGCCATGCAGTGCAATTGAAATCGCTTTACCTTCTTTGGTGTATTTTTCAATACGCGCTAAAGCATCATCAAGGTCAGTCGCTTGTTCATCGACATAACGAGTACGTAAACGGAAATCGATACTTGCTTGTTGGCATTCGATATTCAGTGAACATGCACCGGCCAAAGTTGCCGCCAAAGGTTGCGCACCGCCCATACCGCCTAAACCAGCAGTTAATACCCAACGACCAGTTAAATCACCGTTGTAGTGCTGGCGACCTGCTTCAACAAAAGTTTCATAGGTGCCTTGTACAATGCCTTGGCTACCGATATAGATCCACGAACCCGCAGTCATTTGACCGTACATTGCCAAACCTTTGGCATCGAGTTCGTTAAAGTGTTCCCAGTTACCCCAGTGTGGCACCAAATTCGAGTTAGCAATCAACACACGTGGTGCATCTTTATGGGTTTTAAATACGCCAACTGGTTTGCCTGATTGAACCAATAAGGTTTCGTCATCTTCTAAATTTTTTAGGGTTTCAACGATTTTATCGAAACATTCCCAGTTACGTGCAGCACGACCAATACCGCCATACACCACAAGTTCTTTTGGATTTTCTGCAACATCTGGGTCAAGGTTATTCATCAACATGCGTAGTGGTGCTTCAGTTAACCAGCTTTTCGCATTCAGTTGTGTACCACGTGGTGCGCGAATTTCTACATCACGAAATTTTGTTGTTGCTGCTGTCACGATCGGACTCCTTCCTTTAATTTTTTCAGCAGATCGGATCTGCCTTATCTGTACAATGATGTACCAACTTGTATATACATCCATATACTACACAAAACAAAATGATTGAAAAGATGCTTTTTTATATTTTTTATTGAAATTTAATAACCACATGTTTTTTATGTGTTTATTTATTAACAGCAATAAAAAAACACATACAACTACAAATTGTATGTGTTTCATTGGGACACAGTAAATTTAGATTTTGATGAGTTCAATCAGACAACATTGTCTTAACGTGGAGCTTGGAAATAGGAGATGTTTCAAGTTTTGGTGAGCATGCAGATAGAGGCTGTGCTGCTGCCCAAGCTGGAAAAGTTCACCCTCGATCCTGATGTCTAGCACTTCCGAACTTGAGTTAAAAATGAAGATAATCTCTGCCGAGGAAAAAAATTCGCTCACTTGATGACTAACGATCCATTGATAGCAAGCAGCATAGCGCTCGGGCTGATAGATTAAATTAAAGTCGCGAATGGGACCTGCCAATAACTCACAACTGACCGCACTGTCGCCACTAAACGGGAGCGACTGCAAGGTCTGAAGGATATGACTTTTTCCATCCACCTGTAGGGCGATACCTTCACCCTCTAAAACCGTCAGTACGCGCTGCATACCATGAAACGGAGAAAATGCACCCGACGTGGTCACATCCGCCATGGAAATGCGCCAGTCAAATTCAGCCAGATCTTCCCCTGCACTGCGCGCCAGTTCTAAGGTGTAGCCTGCCCCATTTTTCCAGCGCATTTTTCGGTAGTCGCTGGGTGTCAGCAACTCAATCATGGGGTAAATTTACCTTCCAGATAATAACGGCTGCCCGGATAAATCAGTCTGGCACTAGAAATCAGTTGTTTATTCGACCATGTGCGACGGCGAATCAGTAAACAAGGTTCAGTTTTGTTGATTTTTAACCATTTACATTCTTGTGCAGAGGCTTGAATGGCCGTGACCACATGCTCACCTTCCGTCACCGGGGCTTTCGACATTAAATAAGCATTCGGGGTAATTTTAGTAAAATCTTGGCTGAGATAATCGGAAATAATGTTCGGATCGACCAGACGGTCTTCAATCTGTACAGGCACATTATTTTCATAATGCACAATAATCGAATGAAATAATTTCTGTCCTTCACGCACCTGCATCAACAAGCTTTGTTCAGGATTGGCTTGGATTGGTTCCAGCACCAACACTTCGGCATGGTGCTTGTGGTTGCGGGCAATAATTTCATCCGCAATATTGTTGATCTGAAATAAAGCGGTACGTCCCTGACCTTCGGCGACAAAAGAACCCACGCCTTGAATTCGAACCAGTAAACCTTCGGTGGTCAGTTCACGTAAGGCGCGATTCACGGTCATACGACTACAGCCCAGCAAATTCACCAACTCACTTTCAGAAGGAATCTTTTTATTGACTGCCCATGTGCCTTCATAAATTTTCTGTGAAATCATTTGTTTGACACGTAAATATAAAGGGATAGGACTATCGTCTTCTAAAGATAACTCCAAATCGTGTTGTGTTTTCCCTCTTGGCATTTGCTAAACCCATACAAAATAATCAATTTTATCTTATCTTACCCTATGCGTATTTGTATATACAAGTTCATACAAATAGCGCATTTTTTAAATATGTAAATTGATAAAAAATTTTGCCCCCACTTCATATCCATAGATAAAAAAGCCATGCGGATGCATGGCTTTTTTGCTTTCTACGGGAGGATATCCCACAAAATATTAAGCAGGAATTTGCTGAGTAATACAGTGAATATTACCACCGCCCAACAAAATTTCACGTGCAGGCACACCTGTAATTAAATAATCCGGGTACATTTGCTGGAACAATGCTTGTGCTTGTTGATCCGTGCTTTCATCAAATAATGGGAAGATAATCTGCTGATTACTAATTAAATAGTTCACATACGAACCTGCCAAGCGATTGCCTTCAACACGCTCAATCGCACTGCCTTTTTGCACATCGTGGGTTTCATTCTCACGCGCATACAGTGGTCCTGGCGCTGGTAATTTCCAGACTTTCAAACGACGACCTTGCGCATCCACTGTATTTTCCAATACCTTGAGCGCTGCAAGCGAACGTGGATATTGTGGGTCATTTACATCATCAGTCCAGTGCAATGCCACTTCACCTGGGCGGACAAAACAGCACATGTTATCGACATGTCCATCCGTTTCATCGTTGAAGACCCCTTCAGGCAACCAGATGAAATTGGTCACGCCTAAGCATTCTTGCAGAATCTCTTCAATTTCTTCTTGAGTTAAATCAGGGTTACGATTTGGATTAAGTAAGCATTCTGCTGTGGTGAGCAACGTGCCTTCACCATCGACATGAATCGAACCACCTTCCAAAACCAGAGGTGCTGAGTACGTTTCAAGTTCATGCATCGCAGAAATTTGCTTGGCAAGCAGCTGATCTTGATCCCATGGGAAATACAGACCGCCATTTTCGCCGCCCCACGCATTAAAAATCCAATCAATGCCGATACGTTCACCTTGTGCATTTTTTACAATCGATGGACCAGTATCACGTGTCCATGCATCATCACTTTCCATGGCATACAAAGTCACTTCAGCAGGCATGATCTGACGTGCTTTTTCCATTTCAGTCACAGGAACCGCCATAAATACTGGGGTTTTTTGCGCAATGGCTGCCGCAACCTGAGCAAAGGCGTGCTGTGCTGGTTGTGCATTGTCACGCCAGTTATCGGTACGATACGGCCAAATCATCCAGACCGCTTCTTGCGCAGCCCATTCTGCTGGCATGCTATAGCCTTGTTGCTTAGGTGATTTCACTGTGTGTTGCTTTTCTACCACAAGTTCCATTTTTCCACTCTCTTTAATCTTGCATGTTTCCAAATATTTGCTTTAGTGAATTAAAGTTGTTCACTGACACTTGTTTAACCGTTTGAAACTTCTTCCGCAGGTGATCCTAAAGAAATCGGCTGCTTTTTAATTTTCTTGTATACGACCAAGACGATTCCTACACATAACCAGACCCCGCCAAACTCTAGTGCTGACATTTCGAGGTTGATCCATAACCCCAGCAAGGAAAGTACCGATGCGAGGGGTAAAAACAGATTCATAAACAGATTTTTCAAGCCTGAACGTTCCTTTCGGATCACGTAGAATTTCATAAATACCGAGAAATTCACCATGGTAAAGGCTATCAGCGCACCAAAGCTGACAAAACTCACCACCATTGCCAAATCGACATAAATAGCCAACAGGGAAATTAAACCGACAAAGATAATTGAATACAGCGGAGTGCCTAGTTTGCTACTGACCGATCCAAAAACGCGTTTATTGAATATGCCATCACGTCCCATAATATGAATGAGGCGTGAAGCACTGGCATGCGTTGCTAAACCCGAGGCAAAGGCATTCATAATTTGTACGGTTAATAATTGAGTCTGAAATGCTGCACCGCCGACAATCAGGGCAATTTCAGGCAAGGCTTCATCTGGATTTTTAAATTGCGCCAAGGTCGGAAACTGTAAAGTAACGAACCAAGATACGGTAATGAAAATCGCACCACCCAACACCGTCGTCCAAATAATTGCTTTGGGAATGGTCTTGGTTGGATTCTTGGTTTCATATGCCAAAGTCGAGACCGCATCAAAGCCCAAGTAAGAGAAACAGACCAAAGATACACCCGCGACTAATGTTACCAGTTCTGGATCTCCATTAAACATCGGCTTTACCGTCATTACCTGACTATAACCTTGCGTGCTTCCAATACCCGTCACGACTAGATAGATAAAGACCAACATCATCACCAAAGTCGCGAGGACAAAAACAAAACTAAAATTAGCCAGAATATTAATGCGGAAGCTGTTAATCAGGGTCACCAATCCCACCATGATCAGCACCCAAGTGGTATAGGACACATCTGGGAAGATGGAATTTAAATAGAACCCAGCCAACAACGCATTAATCAGCGGTAGCAACATATAATCTAGTAATGAACACCAACCGACAAAAAAGCCCATGGTTTTACCGCAGGTTTCAGTGGTATAGGTATAAGCCGAACCTTCTTTAGGTGAAAGACGGCTAAAACGCGCATAGCTGAATGCGGTTAACAGCATGGCAACCAGTGCCAGCAAATAAGCTAATGGTACTTGACCATTGGTCACTCTGGAAATAATGCCGAAGGTATCAAATACCGTTGCTGGTGCCATATAGGCAACCCCAATGACAACCACTTGCCAAAGGGAGAGACTCCTGTGTTTATTCTCGCCTTCCATGCTTTTACTCCTGTAGCAATGCAAGCATTTTTTTTCGTGCAATCGTTGTTCCACCAAACAACACACTTACTGAAAAAGACGTCCTTTTCCTTTTCAATAACCCTTAAAACTACATCTAAATCGTAATGACGTTTTCCTCTAAATAGCTTTGCATACCCGATTCACCCAGCTCACGCCCAGTGCCACTCATTTTAAAGCCACCCCATAAAGAACTTGGATGAATCATTTGAAAAGAGTTAATCCAGATATGACCCGCACGGAGTCGTTTCGCGATGGTTTTACCGTGATCGACTGATCCGGTCATAATGGTTGCCGCCAAGCCAAATTCCGAATCATTTGCTACCGCGACAGCTTCATCTTCAGTTTTAAACGTACGGCAGCACATGACTGGACCAAAAATTTCTTCTTTCCACAGACGGCTGTCTGTCGGAACATTGATATAAATTTGCGGACGAATATAGAACCCTTGTGCAGGACATTGAATGTTTTCCGCATCAATCAATGCGGTCAGTTGTTCTTGCTCTGCAATGGCTAAATATTCATGCACTTTTTTGAATTGTTTGTGCGTGGTCATTGGCCCCATGCTGAACTGACCATCGGCTTCTTGACCTAATAAAATGGATTCTGTGGCTTGCTTTAGTTTTTGATAGAACGGTTCAGCAATTGATTCATGCACCAACACACGCGACATGGCAGAACACATTTGACCTGCGTTATAGAACATACCACCAACGGCTTTTTCCACCGCATCATCAAGATCGGCATCATCCAACACCAAGAATGCAGATTTCCCGCCCAATTCTAAGGTCACACGTTTCACTGAACTTGCTGCGGCTTGCATGACTTGGATGCCAATTTCGGTACTGCCCGTAAAAGAGACTTTTTGTACTTCTGGATGACGTACGAGATGTTCAGCTGCAACGGCATCCCCCAAGACCAAATTAAATACGCCTTGCGGGAAATCAATTTGATTGAGCAGTTTGATGAATTCGAGTTCTGGTAAGGGCACCAGTTCAGAAGGTTTAAATACCAAGGTACAGCCCGCTGCCAATGCAGGGGCAATTTTCCATGCACTGGTAATTAAAGGAAAATTCCACGGGGTAATTAATGCCACTACACCCACTGGGTTTTGCTGATGAGTGAGTTCCGTGCCGTGATCAGTTTGACTGGTTTTACTAAACGCAAATTTCTGTACCAAATCGGCATAGTAGCGGTAGCATTTAATGCTGTTATCGACATCGACTTTGGCCTGACCAATCGACTTGCCATTGTTGTGATGGGATAGTTCAACCAGTTTGTCTTTAGACTGTTCAATCGCATCTGCAATTTTATTTAGCCATGCTGCACGTTCTGCTGCACTGGTATTGCTCCAGCTTGCCAAAGCTTGATTTGCCGCTTCAACCGCAGCATCCACATCATGGGTAGAAGCTGCAATGAAATGAGCGAGTGCTTGTTCACTACGCGGATTGATCACCGCAATCTCGGTAGAGCCTGTCGTTGCAGCCCATTGTCCATTGATATAATTTTTCATCTTCCTACTCGCTTTAGCATGATGGCATTTTTCAAGACTGATGCAGTCTCATCAGCACAGCACAACTATTGTTCCATTTTGCTTTTGACTATTTTTAATCTTTTTTTCTGCCCCAACCTGTTGCTCAGGCTGACAACTTCCGAGCAGCCTGATTCTGGTGAGTCAGGCTGTACGCTAGTGAATGACAGTGAAAACTTATAAATGACCT
>NZ_JBSYVT010000051.1:0-17656 GCF_054112845.1 Acinetobacter sp. NigerLNRRAM0016 | reverse complement strand
ACCCTGTTTAAGTATTCAAGCTATGAGAGTGAAGAACTTGAAGACATTGAAACCTTATTAGAAGAACATGATTTTAAAACTCGCTATGACTCTTGGGAAATCAGCGGTGATTCTTTTTACGTTTTAGGTTTTAAAGAAATTACAAAAGACGAGTTTGAATTATTGCAAAAACTTGACCTGTTGACCGTGGTAGACGAATACAACTACCACCATAAACTTTTGTCGAATCATGGTGAGCATAAGTATGACGAATATTTCAAAAACTTTAACGAGTCTAAAGAGCAAGAAATCTTGAAGCAGTTTAAAGACATTGCATTCAACCTAAAAAGTGATGCCCCTTTAAACTCGACATTTGCTCAAGACGTTATAGAGTTGCTGACTACCTACAAGTTTGGTACAGCTTTAGAACCTATCGACAGCACTCACAGCGATACAAGAAATCGTTTCTACTTTAGCCACACGCTTGAGGGTAACTTTGCATCTAGAGCAATTCAGGTCATTATTTCAAATTACAAAGAAACTGGCGTCAAAAACCCTTATTCAGTGATTGAGCCTTTAAATCTTGAAATTATGCTTGAAGATGAACAATGTTTTGATGATGAATATGCAAATCTCGTTGTTGAATGTGAGTATGTGTTTAATCTTATTAAGACCGACTTATACACCAACACTTTTGAATAAACTAAGCCTTTAAGAGAGAAATCTCTTAAAGTTGCGCTTAAAAACGTAAACGATGTTTTTTTAATTGATTAAAAAAGGTTTTGAATTTTTAGCGCTGCAATGGCGCTCGTCATTATTAATTCTTTCTGGATGCTTAAATAAGTATTTTTTAAAAAAACTTTATCCGTTCATATTCTTAATATAATGAAACCAAATCAAGCAAATAGCTTAAAACTTGGAGAAAGCTCATGAATTTAAACCCTAATTTTTGCCCGATCGATTTTAACGAAGTTTACGGCAGTACTGACAATTTACCTTTGTTTTTGGTTAAAGCGTCACGCCAGGATTCTAACGATGACGAGCATAGTGAGTATTTCTTCATTCGAGCACCTCATGAGCACCGTTTAGCTTTCTTCCTTGCCCACATGTTCAAATCACATGTGGATAATGCCCTTTTGACCTTGGAAAACTTGGCTGAAGAAAATTATCAAAATATCCCTGAATTGGAAGAGTTGATGTCTTCATATGGTGTGATTGATGGCGTTGGCGTGGATACACTTTTTGATTTCCGCGCTAAGGAACTCACAGTTGATAAAGCGCTGGAGCTAGTCGAATTCATTGAAATTAACCCACTCAATACTGATATTGTGGGCTCACTATTCTTGGAGGCACTTTAATGAATAGTAGCTTTATCTTAATTAATGAAGCTATGGCGCCTATTCGTAAGAATACGGCGCTTTTGGAAACCCTGTTATCTATGATCAGTACTGCAGATCAAGACCACGGCGACCAAAGCCCAAGCTTTCACATTAATATCCATGCTGGCATTGAATTGCCTAATCATGAAATTGCATATACCACTTTAAAAGGTTTTGCAGAGCTGACCGAAGATCATAATCTTTGTATCTATATGAATCCTGAGCTGTCAGAAAATGGCTTTATGTTGCTATCCACTCAAAACGTGGTACCTGATTGCTATGACAATTCTATCTTTGTAGATCTGTCGAATCAGTTATGCAGTTTCTTCAATCAAGAAGTACAGCAGTTAAACGATCAAGCGCAAAAGGCGTTAAAGCTGTTGTTACAGCATAAAATCAATGGAACAGCGATTCGCACGTTCAACCCTGAACAATTGCAGATCTTACAGAAAATCGCTGCATTAGATAGCTTCATGCTCGATGACCAGCGCGATTGGTTTTACTTTTCCGAAGTGGCCATTGATAACGCCTATAAAGACATGAAAAAAGGTTTAGAACTGTTGGTTCTCAACGAAGATATTAAGGATGCACTTAAACAGCTACTTGATGCAAACAACATGGAGTTTTGTGATTTACCAATACTCGTGGTTTTGTATCCCCTACTGGTTAAGTCTGAAGAAAATAACGAACTGGTACAGGCTTGCTTAAGTCATCTCATTGGCAACAACTTAATCAATGAGCCGTTTATTGCTGGTGTACAACTTGAAGCTGGTGCATTTAATAGCGAAATAAACACCTATACTTTATTGCCACACATGAAAGCAGTAAAAGAATTGCTGATAGATATTGAAGCAGATCTCACAAAAGTTTAACCGTTTTACCTGAGCTAATTGCTCAAAACCTTGGAGTTGTTATGGATACTATTGTTCGCGTTAAATCAGTTGGTGTTTTAGGTCTATCATCTAAAATCACGACATTTGTAATCGACATCGAGCTTGATGGCGGTAAATTAAAAATTGAAGATCAATTGCTTCATTTTAAGAATACTTTACGTACAAGCTATCGAGAATATGATGAAAGTTTAGCGATCGTAAACAATAAGGCTATACTTTCCAATTTAGACAATGCAGTAAAACCAAACGAATTGCATGCTTTAGTTGATGATTATATCGACTCAGTTTGGGTAACAGATGCCAATAAAAACACCACTAAACAGCGCCGTGCGTCACTTGGTTTGCACAATCCAACGATAAAAGACAAAGGTGTTTTGAAAGAAGCCCTTTTAAGTGAAGTGAAGTTAGCCTACAAAAACTATATCAATCAGAACGTAGAAGCCTGATCAGATCGGAAGTATGTTGCGACCAGCATACTTCTTTTTTTTTGAACCTTAGCCTAGAATCATCCAATATCATCGCTTCATACCAAGAGAATCATGCCATATCTCATATATTTAATGTTCCTTGCGTTTGCAAGCGCCGTAATTTTAGTGGAAGAGGCTTATGGTCTTAACATCCAATTATTTGCAATGGGGATTGTCGTCATCATTGGACAATTGGCAATTTTTTGTTTTATCAACGCAGCGATTAACATCAACAATGAAAAACAACATCGCAATGCCGTCAAAACCTTGCACTATGGCGCTTCATTTTCATTAATTGTGGTCACTACACTGGTCTATTTATATAAGTATGTGTTGCACAAACAGGAATATTTGACCATGGCGATTTACTTTTTAGGAACGTGGTT
Source organism: Acinetobacter sp. NigerLNRRAM0016 (assembly GCF_054112845.1). Classification (NCBI taxonomy): domain Bacteria; kingdom Pseudomonadati; phylum Pseudomonadota; class Gammaproteobacteria; order Moraxellales; family Moraxellaceae; genus Acinetobacter; species Acinetobacter sp. NigerLNRRAM0016. The sequence goes on along the minus strand of NZ_JBSYVT010000051.1, from coordinate 14,552 downwards.
TGCCATCACCCTTTTTGACTCAGTGTTTAAGTTAGTCAAAGTTGGTATTTTTAATAGCAAGAAAGACAGTGCTGAAGTTGTGAACTCAACGCGTAAAGTGACGGTAGTTACTTTAGCGATCTGTATGATTGGGTATTACTTATTTAGCAAATATGCATTAAATATTAACGTACTAGACTAGGCATCTTGTAAACAAAACCGCACCTAATACACAAGCGCAATAACCAGCAAAAAAGAACATCCTTTTAATTATTGCGCTAATCTTTTCCGTCACAGTACCGTTATGAACAATAAAAACTATCATAAACATTAAAGCGATCGTGCAGAGGAATAAGGCAAAAACAATTAAATAAGTAAAAGCAAAGTCAAAGTTTAATACCACTGGAAAACCAATAGATACCGCCATTAAAGCTATTGTACTTGATGCATTCATATCTTAAAGCCCATCTAGCAACTAGCTTAATCGTAGCGATAAATAAGGTTTAAAACTGAAACTTTATTATTGAGATTGGTCAGTGCACATTAAAAAAATGTGCTTGGTATATACCAGAAAGCAAAGAACCAGACGCAAAACGCCTGGCTCTTTAAAATTGAAAGGTGAATAAAAAAAACACAAATCACTTGAACGCATTTCTTATTCAAGGTCAGTTTAATTAGATTTCTTGCCATTGTCTATGTAATGTAAACGTGGACAGCATTAAAACAATCTATATTTTTTGAAAAAAGTTTTGAAAAGGTACAGTGAAATATAATGAATGTATGAGCTCAATGCTCACCATTTGGAGAAATTATATGAACTTTGAAATCTTATCTAAAACAAAAGTTGTCGGTCTACAAGAAGATTCTCTCACCTCTTTTCAAAATTTTATGTTTGAAAATATTGCATGGGATAGCCAAGTCCGTGCTGATTATTACCAGTCAAATAAGAATACTGTACTGCTGGAGCTACCAGTACGTTTACGCCGTGACATTCAAATCGAAAACATCAACGGCGCTTTAGATGCACTAGTTGATTTTGAGCTGATCTACAAGCAAGACCAAGGCAAGTTGGTATCTTCATTGGTCGTTGATACGCAGTACTTGTTATGTATAAATGATCAGGATATTGATCTTTGGTCAATCGACAGCGAACTCAGTTTCTTACAAGAAGCTGACCGCAATCACCTTAAGAAGCTTATGCGTCATTGTGATGATCGTTTCCACGCGTGGATGCGCGAGATTAAGTCTTACTTCAATCGGTTGACAGTACAGCCGTTGCATCTAGATATGCAGATCAAAATACGCAAGATCGTAGGCTATACAGCGGTGCTACCTAAGACTTTTCCATAAGGTTTTAGGTGCCAGTATAAAAACAAATAGACCGCAATTAAGCGGTCTATTTTTTTGCCTAAAACGGCGTTAACAGATCTATGTAATATTTAGCCCTTAAAACTATTGGCAAGTATCTGAATAGCGCTCAGCACTTCCAAAGAATGATTCACCCTGATTGTCCACGATGTCTACATACAGATCTGGTTTAACTGGAGCATTGGCGAATACAGAGCAATAAAACGGATGAATCTTTTCATTCACAAAGCGGTTTAAAGAGTCAGTTTCATCAGAAGAGTATTTATCTGCAGTTTTGCTAGACATCTGAACGTTCATATTAAAGTGTTTTGAATACTTCACTTTTTTAAGTACCGCACCAGTTTCAATCTGGTACGGTGTTTTAGTGTTAAGCAAACGCTCAACTTTACGTTTGTTTTCAGCAGTAGGAGAAAGCGCAACAGCAGATTTTAAGCTGTTTGTATTCAGGTTATTTAAAGAACTATTAGCTAAAACAGCGCACGACATAGACACTGAGATTATTGCAACTGCAGATAGTTTTAGTGTTTTGAATACGTTCATGTTTAACGACTTTCCTGTATATACTTAAATTATATACTTAATATACGATATTTGATTTTTTTGGAATTTTAATCTTATTTGATTTTGTTAATCGGTATATACCAATAAGATTGTTTATACGCAATTTAGCAAGAATCGCCCCCTTGTTTGGGGTTACAATTATTGTAATTTACAGATTGTTGATACAGGAAACCGATATGTCTGAAGAAGTGAAATACGAAGACCGTGTACGTGCTGCATACCGTTCTGCTCAAGGCAATGTAGCTCAAGAGTTCTCCCCTCACATTGTTAAAGCATGTGAAGCATCATCAAACGCACGTATGGAGCGCTTAGCAACTGGTCAAACAACATTTGACGAGGAAGAAGCTGCATTGATGAAAAAATGGAATGCACTTAAAAACAAAGCCTAATCATCGCGAATACAACCTAATCTAGCTTACAGCGGATTACCAAACCCAATCACTCATAAGTAGAACAATATGGACGATAAACTTGAGTTTTATTTAGATGCAAAAGACATCTTATCTCAACCTACCAGTTGCCAAGCGCAAGGCGACTATAAAAAGGCACTGGAAAAAGAAATCACGGAACATCGAATAGCGAAAATGGAAATTTCGCCTTTACGTGGCAATTATGATCTCGACCACCTCTCTAAAATCCATGAAAAAATCTTTGAGCATATTTACGATTGGGCTGGAGAAGTGCGTCTGGACGACATTTCTAAACGTGCGATCGACCCGAACGGTAATTATGAAATCGGTCATTTCCTAGATAAAAACCTGATCCCTGATGAACTGAATAAGTTCTCACAGGCGGTTAAAGAAAAAGACCACCTGAAAGGTTTGGACAAAGACCAGTTTGTGCAAGAGTTCACTCAGCTTTATGCCAAGTTAAATGAAGCTCACCCTTTTGAAGAGGGTAACGGTCGCGCTGCAAAACTGATGATGAACCAGCTGGCGAATGATGCTGGTTACACCATGGTATATAGCAAGGTCGCCGTATCAGATTGGAACTATGCGTTTAAACGTTCACTGACAGATCAAGAGCTTTATGTCGGTGAAAACTATGAAAACCTAGAACCGATGGAACAAGACCTCTCTTACCTTTTAAAAGTCATGGACAGTATCATTGAACCATACGATCTAGTCCTGAAGCTTGAAAATACGGAAGAACAAGAGCAAGAACAGGAAAATGACCAGGATAAATCAAATGATGATGATTCACCGAGTTACGGATAATTAGATTAATCCGTATACGATGGCTTTTAATTGATTAAAAGATTCTTGAAAAAAGAATCTTTTTTTTTTGAGAAAAATTTCTAATGAAGTGACTCAGATTAAAATAAAACCTTAGGAAAATATTGTCCGAAACTTGGAGATGAATAATGAATAACGCAGCACATCAATTTGCAAATAAAGTGGTCGCTCAATACCAATTTACAAACGGAAGTGATTCAAGTCTGAATCATTTAATTATCGGCAACAGCACCGCAGAAATTATCGACACCTTAATTTATATGCTTTTCTCAAGCCATGCTGAAACCTATGACGATGGCGTTGTTTGGTTTAAATCAGTGGACGCAATTAATGTTGAGAAGTCTTACATTACTTACAACAGTCGAGAAAGCTGCATTTTTGCTTATTTTGTGTTTGATAAAAATCCATTAATGCTGAAAACAACCGCATTGCATATTGATAATGTTTGTTACTTTGGATGTGAAAGTGACACCACCAATAAAACCATCGAATTTTTAGAAAAATTCAAAGTTCGTGTATCCCTTGCTAAAGAGTGCCACAAGTTCAAATTCAATACTGAGCATCATGAAACCTTGATGCATGAAACCATTAAAACCTTAAAAACTATCTATGAAGAACATAACGACATGGATGCCGAAAAGTTATCTCAACACCATGACACAACTCATTTAGTTAACACATTTCTTGCTTAACCGTACACCATACAATAAACAAAACCCGAAAAAGGATATAACAATGCTATTAGGCGCTTTAAAACAATCTCTAAGCTCAGTCATCGACATGAACCGCTACACCGCCCTTTGCTCACATGTGGAGGGTGAAAACTTGCCGTTATGCGCTCAATTTCGTGTACTTAAATATATCTTTGGTGAGCATGGTCTAAGCGCACTTAAAAATTACAAAGAAGTTGAACACATTGACGAAGCCTTTTTGAAAAAACACTTCCTACGCATGATGAACTATGACTTTGAAGCAGTCATATACCTTGCTATGGTCGGCATGCGCGAACTTATCTTAGAAGCTGATGCTTTTGACCATGACGGCGAACAAAACGCCCAAAATGAGCTTAAACAAGCATTCCAATACGTTTCAGAAAATGACGTTCGTAATTTTGCTTATGTCACTCACATGGGCTATTCAGAAAAGTATTTCAACTGGAATATCATTCGCCACCAGTCTAAAGATGAAGCGGATAATCCCCTCACCTTTTGGTTATTTAAGAATGCAATGTATTCACTATTTTTCAACTTAGCCAATCGGAAATAATGCCCCAACTCATTAAGAGTATTTAAGTCCGAACTTAAGTACTCTTTTTTTTGCATTAGAAAAATAGACCGGTATATACGCCGTCTAAGCATGGCTTAAAACGTATACGATGATTTTAATTGATTAAAAATATTTCAAATATCCATTACGTGTTTTAGGTCGGTTAATCAATTCCAATAAAGTTATTCATTAGTATTTTTTAAATAAAATGGCTCTATCGAAAGCAATTGCTTAAAACTTGGAGTCCTGTAATGAATCAACTTGATAAGCTAAATCATTTAAAAAATATCATCAAGCAAGTACCACATGAGCGTTTTGATCTGGATTTATGGCGCACGATCCCTGGTACCGACAATATGACTTTTGCTCAACTTATAAATAGTGATGCTAATTGTTGCGTCATAGGTTGGGCGACAGCTGATGAAACATTTAAAAGACTTAACTTCATGATGTTAGACGGCGTTCCCCTTTATGCACCATTCCGTGCGAATACTGGTGAACCATTCACTTATGAAGAACTCAAAACAAATGTTGTTTATCGCGGTTCTGAAGCAGTACGTGAGTTTTTTGGACTCAATTATGAAGATGTCGATCATATTATTTTTGAGAGCAACTACGCTTTTGAAGACCCAATCAAAGACGAGATTATTGATCATATCAACCATGTTATTGATCGTGTAAACATCCGTCCACAAGACCTTGACCATTTGTTATCTAGCTCAATTGTTGCACTGGATAAAGAAGTCCGTGAGTTCACTTTAAATGATGATGAAGTCCGTGAAATATCTGTTGTGGTTGATTGCTTCAATAAGTTTTTCCCCGATGGTGCTTATCTTGAGTTTATTGCTACGGTCAACGTACCAGGTGATTGTGATCCACTGGAATACATCGCCAGCAATTACAACATTAAAGAGCCATTAGCTTTCGTTCCTAAGCCGAATGAAGCATTAGAAGAATATCTGGAAACATACCCGATCGAATATCTCATGCATAACTGGCAAGAGGATTTCATTTCGCCGTATGACGAAATCATTAATCAACGTTTAACGCACATCGCATTGCAAAATTTAAATAACGCAAAAGCAGTTCAATAAGGAAACCTACCCATGACAATTGAAAATCCGCAACTCGTCAGTGCCATCAACGAACTTGGCTTTTACTTGCCACAGCAAGTACAACAGATACCGAACACTACAGAAGCCGGGTTTCGTGTGTATGTGATCGATACAGCAAAACATACCAACATCGAGGCACTAATTAGTGCTATTGAGAATGTCAGTATCACTTCACAGCCCTTTTATTTTCAAGATGATTACGACATGGGCGTGTTTTTTGAGGGATTTAGTTTCTTCTTGCCTATGCTCATTACACAAGACAGTGATGCACCTTTACCACTGTTCTTAATTCAACTGGATTTGTAAGTCCAACAGCGGTACGTGCGCCAGTATGTACCGCTACCCCTTTTGGCACACCGCCTAAAACTTGGAGCAGATATGAACAAAGCAACGACCGTTGAGCGTTTAGAAAAGCTGATTGAGCTAGTGATCGAGGTCATTCCTGATGAAAGCTTTGATTTCGACATTTGGCGTGATTATGACGCAAGCCATACAGAACAACACACCGATTTCTTTTCAGGTTTCACCACTGAAGAATTGTTAGATAAAAATATTGTAGGATGCCTGATTGGTTGGGCTACGTCTGTCGAGTATTTCCAAAATCTAGGTTTCAATTTTCATGGTTCTGTTGGGCCAATCTTCATGTATGAAAAAATACTCAGCAATGAAGAGCTAAAAGATGCGCCTGTTGTCACTGTACCAGTCGTTTACCAGTGGAAAGCAGTACGTGAGTTTTTTGGCATCACTCAGGAAGATGCTTTGGTGATGTTTAGCTATGACAATTACGACCAGGCCAAAATTGATAAGGACACAATGATTCGATTTATTGAACGCATCATCCAAAAATATAAGTAACCACCGAAACGGCGCAATGCCGTTTTGCTAGACGTTATAACCGCTTACGATGATTTTAATTGGTTAAAATATTTTCAATATTTTTAAATTTTGAGAAAAGTTTTTCCCCTGGTACACCCCTCTATACTTAATCCATAGCAAGCAAGGCACAAAGCCTTAAATCTGGAGTAAGTCGAATGAATACAGCGCATAAGTACGATGATCAAGTCATCATCCCAACAATAGCCGGGCAACTGGAGTTGCTGTCTGGTACCGATCTAAACAAAGAACTGGCTGAGCATGTTTTTCATGAAGCACCAGACATCGATCTAAGTATCTATGACATTTTTATTGTCTGCTTAAGTGGCGGTAAGGATTCGATTGCAGCGTATTTGCGCTTACTGGAGGCTGGAGTAGATAAAAGCAAAATTGAGCTTTGGCACCACAAAATTGATGAAGAAAACCAGCCGTTCATGGATTGGGTGTTCATGGAAAACTATACCAAAGCATTCGCTCAGGCATTCGACACACCATTGTACTTCAGTTGGCTCGAGGGCGGTTTCCTTGGCGAAATGCTCAAAGAAAACAGCTACTCAAAACCCCACTTCGTAGAAACACCAGAGGGCTTAATTAAGCTTGAACGCGACAACAACCGCAGTAAACCAGGCACACGCTTGAAGTTCCCACAACAAGCAGCCAGCCTCATGACGCGCTGGTGTTCTTCAGCGTTAAAGATCGATGTCGGACGCAGAGCATTGAACAACCAAGAACGCTTTGACGGCAAGAACATTTGTTTTATCACTGGTGAACGCCGTGAAGAGTCACCAAACCGCAGTAAGTACAACCAGCTAGAACCGCACCCATGCGACCGTAGAAGCGGTAAGAAAGCAAGACGCGTTGACTGGTGGAAGAACGTGCTTCACTTCACTGAAGAGCAAGTATGGGCGTTACTGGAGAAGTACAAGGTTACGCCACCAGTGCCATATCGCTTAGGTTGGGGCCGTAGCTCATGCATGACCTGTATCTTCAACAGTCCTAAAATCTGGTCAACCATCAGCACCTACTACCCTGAACGCGCTCAGCTGATCGCTGGTTATGAACAAAAGTTTGACTGTACGATCAGTCGCTCAAAGCTCGATGTCGTCAGTCTGAGCAATGGCATTGAGCCATTCGACATTCAGGATATGGAAGCACTGGTACAGTCCAAAATTGAAAGTTATTACCTACCAGTGTTCACGGATAACTGGACGGTTCCACCAGGCGCATTCAACAAGGAGGGTTGTGGATCGCTGTAAATTAGGGTGCCATTTGGCACCTTTTTAGGATGAAAACCGCAAGCGATGTTTTTTAATTGATTAAAAATGGTTTGGAATAATTTTGTTTTTGAATAAGTTTTTGACACCACCTGTCAGCATAAAATGATTTTAAACCAATCAATATGAGATGATAGACTTCCTTCATAAATCATTTTTCAATCAATTTAATAGTTTATCTTTCACCCAATCTAAATTGTATATGCCAGCAAGTAAATTAAACCGCAGGTTTAATCGTTTACGACGATTTCTATATACACAAGATAAAATCTTAAAACATTTCATCCTTCCAAATACATGCTCTACTTGAATTCGTCTACGACCAATCTCTTTATTTAACTTTTTTAATTCAGAATCTAGTTTTTCAGTTTTCTTTGCTTTAGATGGCATGAGGCATCCAAAACCCAATTTCTTTATCCCTAAATACCCCTTATCAACGATAAAAAAGGGCTTAAATTTTAATTTCCTCATGCTTTTTTTAAATATTTTAAAATCATGCATGCTTCCATGACTTCCACATACACTCAGTATTTCACCTGTTGTATAGTGCATAGATAGCTGAAATTTAAAGGTATGTCGCTTTTTTTTACCGCTATACCATTTCTTCTGTTTTTTTTTGGACGTTGAACTAATATTTCAGTTGCATCAATCACAACAACTTCCCAATCCACTTCATCTCGATTAGGAAGTTGTTTTGGCAAGTTAAATTTTCCAGAACGGATTAAGGTATCTTCAATAACACGTGTGATACGAATTGCACTCGTTTCAGATACACCGTAACTCATACCAAGATGGAAAAATGTTCGATATTCTCTCCAATATTCTATACATAAGAGCAAACGATCTTCCAACGGTAATTTATGCGGTCGTCCTTTACCAATATGACGGGGTAACTGCTTATTTATCTCGGCCAGCATGAGGTTAAATGTAGCCCAACTAACACCGGTAAGCCTACGAAACTTAACGTCTGATAATTTTTGAATATCTTTGAATTTCATCCAAGGATTATCCCTTGAATTAAATAATTTTGCTGATTAATTTAAGATCAAATAAATTGTACGTTTTTTGATTTATGAAGGAAGTCTAATAAAATCGTTTAACAATTCTAAATCTGCATTCTTTTGAGCAACCCGATTGAAAATACCTATACTGCGGATTTGTATTTTCTATCGAAACGCTGCAACCAAACCAACCGACTTGAGCCACAATAGCATGCGTCAGGATGCTACTTTTTGGCGCATTTTTTAATGCTATCTTAAGTGTGAAGCTAAAATATGACTGCTGAATGACCCAGTTTGATCAAATGATCTTTTCTTTCCGACCAAACCTGAATAATGCGCAACAAGCTTTGAAATGATGAATGCGCTGATAAGCTTTAACAGGGATTATCATATAAATAGTCAGCAGAAAATGCTTATTATTTGCTATGATGATCAGTGCTTCCTTATTCCACCTTCTTTTCGACAAGAAAAAATAAAGTCCTTTCTCATTATAGGCGCCGGAATAAAGCAAATTACCCCAGACTCTTTAGCACTTAAAGTGTTTAATTTTCAATAGGTTAGCTCATGCTTTTAATGATCGATAACTATGACTCTTTTACCTACAACATCGTCCAGTATTTTGGCGAGTTAAATCAGGAAGTAAAAGTCGTTCGTAATGATGCCGTGACATTAGAAGATATTGAGCGATGGCAACCCAAGTATTTAGTGATTGGCCCAGGCCCTTGTTCCCCATCTGAAGCAGGGATTTCCATTCCTACAATTCAGCATTTTGCAGGCAAAATTCCGTTACTGGGCGTGTGTTTAGGACACCAAAGTATCGGACAAGCCTTTGGCGGAAACATTGTGCGCGCTAAAACCGTGATGCATGGTCGTTTATCCGATATGTACCACAGCAATACAGGTATTTTTAGCAATCTGCCTTCACCATTTTCTGCAACCCGTTACCACTCTTTGGTGATTGATCAAGCAACCTTGCCAGATTGTCTGGATGTGACATGCTGGACCAAAGAAGCAGATGGTTCGATGGAAGAAATTATGGGTGTGAAGCATAAAATTCTACCAGTTGAAGGCGTGCAATTTCACCCCGAATCGATCCTGAGCCAACACGGTCATCAAATCTTTAAAAACTTTTTGGAAATTTACGCATAATGAGCGAGTCAAATCACATGAATATTCAACAAGCACTGAACCATATTACAAAACAAATTCACCTGACTCAGCCTCAAATGGAAGATGTAATGCGCGCGATTATGTCGGGCGAAGCAACAGACGCTCAAATTGGTGCATTGATGATGGGCTTACGCTTAAAAGGCGAAAGCATTGATGAAATTACTGCTGCTGCACGTGTAATGCGTGAGTTTGCCAACAAAATTGATGTCAGCGATATTCCGTACCTTGTGGATATTGTAGGTACAGGTGGCGATGGTCAAAACCTATTTAACGTATCTACCGCCTCTGCTTTTGTAATTGCAGCTGCAGGCGCAACCATTGCCAAACATGGTAACCGTGGTGTTTCAACTAATTCGGGTTCATCTGACTTGCTTGAGCAAGCAGGAATTAATCTTGATTTAAATATGCAACAAACTGAACGCTGTATTCGTGAAATGGGCGTAGGTTTTTTGTTTGCACCGAATCATCACACAGCCATGAAGTATGCAGTTGCACCACGTAAAGAGCTGGGTATTCGCAGTATTTTCAACTTGCTGGGGCCATTGACCAACCCTGCTGGTGTAAAGCGTTTTGTGATTGGTGTATTTAGCAATGAATTATGCCGCCCGATCGCAGAAGTGATGAAACAGCTTGGTGCTGAGCATGTCATGGTGGTGCATTCTAAAGATGGTTTAGATGAAATTAGTCTTGCTTCGAGCACTTATGTTGCAGAACTCAAAGAGGGTGAAATTACCGAATGGGAACTTACGCCAGAAAGCGTAGGGATTGAATCTCAAACTTTAACAGGACTGACTGTAGAAAACCCAGCTGAAAGCTTGAATCTGATTAAAGATGCATTAGGCAAAAACAAATCAGACAAAGGCGAAAAAGCGGCTAATATGATTGCACTTAATGCGGGTGCGGGTATCTATGTTTCTGGTCTAACCACAAGCTACAAGCAAGGTGTCGCTTTGGCACATGACATTATTTATGGTGGACAAGCTTTGGAAAAAATGGGCGTGTTGTCAGAATTTACCAAAACGCTCAAACAGTACGAAGCATAAAAAAATCAGGAAGGTGGATGTTTATGACAACTTTAAACGAAACAATGCAAAAGTTCTGTAAAGCTAAGGCAATGATGACCTATTTAATGTCTGATGATCCTATCATTGATAAATCTGTCAGCCGTTACGAAAATTGGGCATTGGCTTATGACCTTTTGGTGAGTATTGGGCATCTGGATCTAGAACAAGTTGAGCAGATCTGGAATGAAAAAACCCATACCAATTTTGTGCTTTGGGGTGTAGTTGGTGAATGCTCAATAGAAGAAATTGTATCGTATGTGACAGAAGAATATGACGCTCAAGCTGTCACACTGGCGCAGATTAATGAATTACAAGACGGTAAAACACTGGCAGAAATCTAAAATCAACCTAAGGAATGAGTTATTAATTAAGTATTAATAGCTCATTTTTTATTGTCTGAAACTATACAACTACCACCTTGAATCATTTTCACAAGCATCGCCATCGCCGTCACCATCCATCATGGTATCTGGGCAGTTTTTCACAAACCAATCAGCTTCTTCTTTAGATCGCATTTGAGAGCAATGCTTACGACCATCGCATTTATAGGCTACTGGCTTTTGATATATAGCATTTGTAGTTTGATTATCTTTATATAGATATTTCTTTAATTGAATGCTACCTAGATATGCCACCCCAATAGCTATGCTAATAAAAATTATCCATAGATATATTGGCAATGGTTTTTGCTTATCTTGCGTTTGTTCATGGTCGGAATAGTAAACATGGATTGCCCTATTTTTATTTTCTTTTTTAACTACCTCGAAATAAACCTCTCGACCTGGTATTGGCTGTTCACCTTTCTGAAAATCCTTAATATGGAAAAATACATCACCAAAATTACTCGTGGATATAAAACCAAAACCACGCTCAATATTATAATTTTTAATTGTTCCTGTTAGTACCACCTAAAACCTCAAATATATATTAAAAGCTATATTAATTATAATTATTAAACCTGAATAGATACTATCTTTTTTTTAAAAAAAAGTTTTAAGGTTTATGAATTTATTATAATTAAAACATCAAAAGCAATTGCTTAAAACTTGGAGTAGCTATTATGAATAATTTTTTCGCTGGTGCTGAAGTCATCACTGTTTTTTCTTTACAAGACGCTTTAGAAGAGGGCGTGATTCTTTGCCTTAGCGATAAAGAAGAACATGCCAAAGATTGCAAACAGTTCTATAAGTTCCCTGTTTATATTACAAGCAACTTGTATAACAAGCACCTGACAGCTGCAAAAGCAATTTTTCCGAATGGTACGGAAGCTGATGCTGAAAAAATCAATGATTTAATGGGATATACCATCTTTGATATGTTGAACATGAGCGTTCGTGGTTCAGTTGCACTTAATGACCAAAGCGTTAAGTTTAAATATGCTCTACAAGATACACCGCATACCTTTTCTGACACCTTAATCACCAATATTGCTACGGTTGGGCCTGGCGTGAATGGTGAGCCTATCATTACTTTTATGATGCCTGAAGACCAATAAACACAACACCTAGCATTGACCAACCAATGCTAGGTTTTTTGAGATCCGAACGTTCATTGAGAGGTATTAAAAATGCAAATGGCTACTATGAAAATTGACAACCTTGACCTATTCGGCTTTGCAAATATGCAAGCTATAGAACAACAAAGAGAAAAAAACGAATTAAAACGTATAGAAACGATGAAGCTTGTCCGTTGTGACTGGTTTATCGCCGTGACATCTACTGGAGAGCTGTTTAAGTACAGTGAAAAAGTACCAGCTAAATATAAGGCGTTTAAAGGCATTAAATTATTCAAGTGCTGGAATGAAGCTACCGCGGATCTCGTGTTAAATGCCGTAAAAGGCGCAATCAAGGGTGATCATTACGAAATACCAGACGTTAAAAAAAGCAAAAAGTTTGCTGTTAATAGCTGGGTAAGAAACATTGATCTAAAGTTTCTACATTTGCCAGTCGGTCAACTCACCAACCTGTACAGGGAACATCAAGAGCGTTTAAGACTGAAGCGTGAAAAAGCCAGACTTAAAGAAAATGAAAACACGTATGACGTAGAACCGCACTAATCACACCCACCAGGAATAAGCACCCATAGCTTATTCCTTTCATAAGATGATGGCCGTAAACGGTGTTTTTAATTGATTAAAAATAACTTGAAATCATGAGCCTATCAGCCGAAATACTTTTACTGAAAAGTTATACAGGCCACATGCACCGATATAATGAATACATCAAAGCTCATTGCTTAAAACTTGGAGATACGACAATGCAACTACAAAAATTTAATACTGGTACTGCTAATGTGCGCCACTTGCTACAAAGCTTCACCCAAGCGTATGACGGTTTACCAAGTTGCGTCATCAATGTGATTGGCGTAGCAACCAAAGCAGATCCGCAGTTTATTTTTAACATTGAACTGGATGTCGTTTTATTTCACCAACATAAGTCACAAGCCTACTGCATTGAAGTCAATGCACCGTTACAGGTTCAAGCCATCGCAGACGCTCACGAATCATTTAGATTCAGTCCTGATGATTCTCATGCATTGATTGAGGGCGAAGTCATGGATGTGGCGATAAATTTACAACACCAAGCCATTAATGACATGATTCAATATGATTTGCTGTCAGATGCAGAACTGGAAAAGTTCAATACATGGAATAAAGGTTTCGCCAGTGCATTACTGACTGAATGTTTTGAAGATGTCGCAGATTTTAATGCGCTGCATAGCTCACATTTTATGGCGAACACTGTTTATTTAAGACTGATTGAGTACTTTAAAAACAACCTGTCATAAGAAACCATTAAACAAATAGAGGGAGATCCAATAAAGGTCTACCCTCTTTTTTTATGCCATTAGATTTAATGACGTATACGATGTTTTTTAATTGATTAAAAAAATATTGAAATTTTTCATTGCCAGTTCCATAAGTAATTTGAGAAAAGTTTTTAAGGGATATTTCACAGATATAATTAATTCATACCTAAGCAATTGCTTAAAACTTGGAGTTGAAGATATGAAAAGCGTACTTGATTTTTTTACAAACCGTTCTAAAACATTAAACATTATTGTGAATCCTGAATTAAATACAGGTCATTCCCTTGCTGATTTTTCGTATAACGAAGAATTGCATCAAGACCTTAATGTATTAACGGTTATTCCGCGTGATCATTACGGAAACTTTCTATCTTTAACCCTTGATGATTGGGGCGTGATTACTTCAAAAGTTCAATTCCCTGAACATCTTGATTTTAATCAATTACTCAGCATTTTTTGGGAAACACAACCCATTTTAGTTGTTACTGACATCGCACGTTCAGAAGTGCATGACAGCGACTTTTTTCAACAAAGCTTGGTCAAACAAGTCAATCTTGCATATAGCCGAGATATTGCCAGTGAATATGCACCAGAAGATGTTCACTACATCTCTCAATCTTTTGATTTAGATAAGCTGATGCGTTGCGGTGTATATCTGCAAGGTCATTGCTATTCAGCTCATGATTTCGTCATTAACAACCATAACCTATTTGAAAAAGACAGCTTGATTGTGCCTGTTTTTAACATCCACTCGACACAAAAAGAACTGCAACAATTTTTTGTGTTTGATCTGCAAGGCAGGTTTTTGGATTGCGTTGTTGGCACTGAAGTTTTGTAC
>NZ_JBSYVT010000050.1:0-18324 GCF_054112845.1 Acinetobacter sp. NigerLNRRAM0016 | reverse complement strand
TCCCTCGCTCTCATCCGACCACACAAAAGCTCTTAGAAGTTACTCAAGTTTTTGAACACTACCTTGATGATATCAACTCGCAAATACATCAGCTCTCAAGCAATGAAGTCCTTCTTATTATTGCAAATGGTCTTGAGCAAATCGGATTCAAAGTTGAGAAAAGTAAATCTACTGAAGACAAAATACCTGTTCCTGTACTATATGGATACAACAATCAAGCGTCTAAAAGTTTCCTAGCCGATGCAATTCACTTCGAACAAAAAATTGTAATAGAAGTAGAAGCAGGTAGAGCTGTAGTCAATAATCAATTTCTAAAAGATATTTTCCAAGCCAGTATGATGGTTGATATCGATTACCTTGTTTTGGCAGTTAGAAATACATATAGAAATTCAAATGATTTTCAAAAAATTTATCAATTCTTGGACACACTATATACATCTCAAAGAATCCAGCTACCTCTAAAAGGCATATTAGTCATCGGCTATTAGACCCAAATACTTTTGCCAATCAATCTCAAAGGCTATAGGCTAAGCTATCATATTAGGCTCTTATTCTATGGATAAGCTAAATCCCCCCTTAATCCCAAGCAAAGAACAAATTCAACAACTACCTCTTTTTCAAAATTTAGCGCCTGAACAGATTCAACTGGTGTCCAACTTGGCGCAATGTCATGCCTTACAAGAGGAATTGTTTGCAGCACCTTTGTTGGGTTTTGATTCCGAATCCAAACCCACGTTTCGTAAAGGTGAAGTTGCCACAGGTCCGCATGTCATTCAATTGGCAACCGCAGAGCAAGCCTATATCTTCCAGATTAACCCTGCCATTCTGGATTTTCTGACCCCAATTTTTGAAAGCCCCACACAACTGAAAGTGGGTTTTGGACTGAAAAATGATGCGCATCTGTTCCGCAAAAAAGGCATTCATTTCAATCAGGTGCTCGATCTCTCCAAAGCCTTTCATGCCTTTGGCATAACTACGCCTGTCGGGGTGAAAAATGCTATGGCCTTACTGTTTCAGGTCAATTTCCCGAAAAGCAAAAGTGTCAGCACCTCCAACTGGAGCAAATTTCCCTTAAGTCCGGCACAAATCCAATATGCAGCTGCCGATGCCTATGCCCCCGTGCTGATTTATCAAGAATTACTTCGTTTAGGCATTACTTTACCTGCCGCACAACATAGAACGAAATAAAAGCAATAACTTGCTTAGATATTTGCCAATACTTTGCTAAGATTGCGGCGAATAAATTTTAAAAGATCGGGTAAGGAGCGAAAGCATGCTGATCATCCCTGCAATTGACCTGAAAGATGGCAAATGTGTGCGTTTAAAACAAGGCCGTATGGAAGACGATACCGTATTTTCTGATGACCCTGTAGCAACTGCACAGCATTGGGTGAATGAAGGCGCACGCCGCTTACATTTGGTCGATTTGAATGGTGCTTTCGCAGGTACACCCATTCATAAACCTGTGGTCGAAGCGATTGCCAAAGCACAACCTGAATTGCCAATTCAAATTGGCGGTGGGATCCGTTCACTCGAAACGATTGAACACTACCTTGATGCAGGCGTGTCTTTTGTGATTATTGGCACCAAAGCTGTAAAAGAACCTGAGTTTGTCGAAGAAGCATGTAAGAAATTCGCTGGTCGTATCATTGTTGGGATCGATGCCATGAACGGCATGGTCGCAACCGATGGCTGGGCGAACGTAACTGACGTTAAAGCAACCGATTTGGCAAAACGTTTTGCTGATGCAGGCGTATCCAGCATTGTATACACCGATATTGCGCGTGATGGCATGATGCAAGGGGTTAACGTCGAGCAAACCGTACACTTGGCACAATACTCAGGCTTGCCTGTGATTGCCTCTGGTGGCGTAACCAACTTAGATGACGTGCGTAACCTGAAAGGTCAACCAGGTATTCTAGGTGCAATTACAGGTCGTGCAATTTATGAAGGTTCATTGAACTTGCGTGAAGCACAATTGTTATTGGATCAGCAAGCGCTCTAAGTCCAAGCACTAAAAAAGAGGTCAAATGACCTCTTTTTTTATGCAGTAAATATTCGATTCATTCCATTTAGTAAATTGCATTACGAATAAATTTCAGAGGAATAGCCGCCTGATTGATATAGCGGTATTCCATGCTACTTGCATACACAATCGATTCGCCTGCGCGCAGCACTTTCATTTCGCCTGCCAAATCGAGGGTCAATTCACCTTCAATCACATACAACATCTCGCGCCAGCCTTCTGGGTCCGGTTCAGCACAATACTGTTCATTCGGTGCGAGCGTCCAGGTCCAGAGTTCCACTTTTTTACTGGCCGATGCCGAAGCCAACAGCTTTGCCTCACTGTGCTCTTGCGTACCCTGCCAAGCCAAGGCATTGACCACTGCTTGCCCTTGCTGTTCAGGGGCTGCAATCATCTGGGCGAAATCGACTTCCAGCACATCGGCAATCAAGCTGAGTTTTGCCAGACTGATATTGTCCTGTCCTGTCTCGACCCCTGCCACCATGCGACGACTTAGACCAGCCAAATCTGCCAATTGCTGCTGGCTCAAGCCCCTGAGATTGCGATAATGGCGCACATTTTGACTGACATATTGTAAAACTGAGGGATGCTTCATACAGGTTTTTCAAGAAAACATTGAGCAGTATATTGCACAAAAAATAAAAGCATGGCAAGCTATGTGCAATATACTGCACAATACTAAAACCCACTATGTTCACTCAATCGCTCGGCAGCAAAGCGCCTGTGATCGCCCTGATTTTAATTACCTTTATTTGGGGCGGTACCTTTTTGACGGTTAAATACGCCTTAAATTTTAGTTCACCGATGTTTTTTGTCGGACTGCGTTTTGCCTGTGCCGCGACCCTAATCGGCTTGCTGTCCTTCAAACAGTTAAAACACATCACTCGTCAGGATCTTTGGGCTGGGTTTATCATTGGCTGTATGTTGACCATTGGTTATGGCACACAAACGGTCGGCTTAAAGACCATCAGCAGCAGTGAATCGGCATTTTTAACCGCGCTGTATGTGCCGCTGGTACCAGTATTGTTGTGGCTGATCTTCCGCAAAACCCCACATTTCATGATCTGGATTGGCGCGTGCTGTGCCTTTCTCGGTTTGGTGTTACTCACAGGCAACGGTTTCCAAGCCATTTCACTTAACTTCGGTCAAGTGGTGACTTTGTTGGGAGCGATTGGCATTGCACTGGAAATCATTCTGATTGGTTATTTTGCACCTAAAGTCAATTTGGCCCGTGTCACCGTGATTCAACTGGCAGTCGGTTCAATCCTGTCTTTTGCGGCAATGCCGTTGGTGGGCGAGCATCAAATTCCAGCCTTCTCATGGCCACTGGTCAGCATCGCTTTTGCCTTGGGACTTGCCAGCGCCATGATTCAATTCGTGATGAACTGGGCGCAGCGTTCGGTCAATCCTTCTCAGGCTGCAATTATTTATGCAGGCGAGCCTGTTTGGGCGGCATTGTTTGGTCGTCTGGCTGGGGAACGTTTAGCGCCACTGGCTTTACTGGGCGGCATACTGGTGGTGTTTGGCATTCTGATCAGTGAGTGGAAACCTAAGCTGCTGAAATCAAAAAAACAAGCAGAGCAACTCTAATTTCAAAAAAATGAAGTCGCCTTAAACTCAGGCGACTTCGTCATGTGGGTTGATAATTAGAACGACACCATTTTGCCCGGATTCACCATCGCCCCTAGACTATAGGCACTTTTCGCCATCGGAATCACCACTGGGGCTAAGGCACGACCGAACAGAATATCTTGATGCTGAATGCTGGTCAGCATCTGAAAATCATCCCCCTGACCACAAAAATCATCGGCAATGGCTCTACCAATCCGGACCGTTTGTGCCACGCCATGCCCGCTCCAGCCTTGTACTGCATAAATTGGATATTTATCGCCAAACTTGCGACTATCCGCAGCACCATTCATGGTGAGATCGGTTGTGCCACTCCAGACAAAGTCTAATGCTACATTTTGCAGTTGCGGGAACACATGCTGAATCCGTCCCAATAAATATTGATGGGTCTTTTCTGGGGTCCAGCAAGAACCAGTGCCTTCCCCTCCAAACAACAAACGGTTTTGGGATACGCCGCGGTAATAGTCAATTTGGAATTGGGTGTCGTACACAGGCGTATCTGACGGCAACAACGCCTTCAAATCCACTTCTAACGGTGCTGTGGTACACACATAGGTATAAAACGGAATGGTGGTTTGGTTATGCTGTTCTAGCAGTTT
This sequence comes from Acinetobacter sp. NigerLNRRAM0016, assembly GCF_054112845.1. Classification (NCBI taxonomy): domain Bacteria; kingdom Pseudomonadati; phylum Pseudomonadota; class Gammaproteobacteria; order Moraxellales; family Moraxellaceae; genus Acinetobacter; species Acinetobacter sp. NigerLNRRAM0016. The sequence goes on along the minus strand of NZ_JBSYVT010000050.1, from coordinate 14,070 downwards.
GAACGAGGCATGATGCACCGCCATGACCACACTCTTACGCGCCTTAATCACCCCAGCGGGAGTCGTCACATAAATACCATCATCACGTTCCTGCACCGAAAGCACTTCGGTTTGCTCGTAGATCTTGCCGCCATTCTGGCAGAAGCCATAAGCCAAACCACGATTCAAGGCCAAAGGATGAATCTGCCCGCCTAAGCTGTCCAGCAAGCCACCAAAATAATTGTCGGAGTTCACATGTTGCATCAGCTCGTGTTTGCCTACCACACGGGTATGATCTTCACCTAAATATTTACGTGCATCTGCACCTTGGGTGAGTGCCACCAAATGCCCTTCGTGTACCGCTGCGGTAATATGTCCCTGCTTGCGCTGTAAATCGAGCGCATAACGCGCTGCAATGTCATCAATTAGCGACATGGCTTCGGTCGAAGTAAAGTGCCACAGACGCTTGGCATCTTCATAACCGAAATGGCGAATCATTTCTTCGGCTTCCCAACGCGCCAAACCGGGGGTGAGTTGACCGCCATTGCGCCCTGATGCTGCCCCTCCAATCCGATTTTTCTCGACCAGTACGGTGTCTACTCCTTGTTCGGTTAAATGTAGTGCGGTGGATGTACCCAGTAAACCACCACCAATCACCAGCACATCACAAACGATATCGGCATTCAGCGCATCGAAATGATGCCAATCCTGTAAGGAACTTTCATAATAGTTGGCAGGATGGGGAAACTGTCCACGTGTGTCCGGAATCCAGTTCCACTCTTTGCCACTTTGTGCTTGATGGCTGGCTTTGAATTCCACATCTTCGAGAAATTTTGGCTTATTGATTTGCATATTTACACTCACTTCTTTTAGATTTACACGTCACAATTAATAGGCATTGCCAATTACAATATTTTGCTTTTTCAGTTTCTTATAGATAAAGATCACAATCCCAACGGTCAACCACGCCAGACCAAACAGCAAGGCTGATTTTTCGAGGTTGAACCAGAGGCATAGAATGGCAACCACCGAAATTAACGGTAAGAACAGATTTTTTAATTTATTGTTCCAGCCCTGACGCTGCTTCTCGTGTACATAAAATTTCATAAAGACCGAGAAATTGACTGCGGTAAAGGCAATCAAGGCGCCAAAACTGATCATGCTGACCACGGTTGCCAAATCCAGCACGATAGCCAGCAAGCAGATCACACCAATCCCCAAAACGGCATACAATGGCGTACCCAATTTACTGTGCACCTGCCCCAAAGTGCCTTTATGGAAAATGCCGTCACGTCCCATAATATGCAGTAATCGCGATGCACTGGCATGGGTTGCCAAACCAGAAGCAAAGGTATTCATGATTTGCGCGCACAGGAAAACAGCTTGGAACAATGCCCCACCGACATACATCACAATTTCAGGTAAGGCGGCATCGGGATCTTTGAAGCGGACATTGCTTGGGAAATACAACTGAATAAACCACGAAGCCGTAAAGAAAATTACTCCGCCTATTAACGTGGTATAGATCACCGCACGTGGAATGGTTTTCTTCGGATCTTTGGTTTCATGCGACAAAGTGGTGACTGCATCGAAGCCCAAGAAGGAAAAACAGAGGATCGAAGCACCTGCAATCAACGGCAGAATTTCAGTATTGCCATTGAATAACGGCGCCATAGTGAGTACATGATTATAGCCTTGGTCATGCCCAACACCCTGAATCACCAGATAGACAAACAGCAACATCAATACTATGGGTGCAAAGACAAAAATTAAACTCAAATTCGCCAGCAAATTAATTCGGAAACAGTTAATCAGAGTGACCAAAACGGTAAACAGCACCACCCACGCCCAGTATGGCACTGCCGGAATTACAGCTTCCAAATAAATCCCTGCCAGCAACGCATTAATTAAGGGCAGTAAAATATAGTCCAACAAGGCACACCAGCCGACAAAGAAGCCTGCCTGCGGACCACATGTTTCTGCGGTATAGCTATAAGCCGAACCGGGTTTGTCACTGACCCGACTAAAACGGGCATAACTGATGGCGGTGAGCAGCATGGCAAACAGTGCCAATAAATATGCCAGTGGCACACGACCTTCGGTGACTCCCGAAACAATCCCAAAGGTATCGAACACAGTCATGGGCGTCATATAAGCCACACCAATAATAATGACCTGCCATAAAGACAATGTTCTGAAAGAAACCTCAGTTTTTTTCATTTTGCCACCACTTACATATTTTATTTAACTTAATTCTTTTTTTGCAACAACTATGCCATATAATATAAAAAATCTTATTTTAAAAATGAGACAAGTTAATGCCGAGATACTCCATGGAAGTGCGCAAAGCCGCAATTCAAGCCTATAAAATTACCGACTACAAAGTGGCGGTTTGCAAACAATTTAACATTTCACGGGTCACTTTAGATGCTTGGATCAAGCTTGAAGAAGAAACGGGCGACCTTGTCCCAAAACCGAGTGACAAACGCGGTGCACCCAGTCATATCAAGGATTGGACGGCTTTTCAAACCTTTGTAAAGAAAACAAAATTTCAGAATATTAGTGATTTAGTGCCCTTGTTTGAACAGGAATTTGGCTATAGCGTTTCTTATGCAGTGTTGGTTCGTGCCATCCATGTTTTAGGCTTACGCAGACGTCGTGGGCGCTATTATGCTTAATCTATTTCCAACTTTATTTTAAATAAAATCACTTTATAAATTTAAAAAAATAACTGTACATATATGTAAAGTTAGTTTATTAAAAAGGTAAATTACAATTATTAAAAATGTAATTTTAATAATATAAAAAAGTACATTATAAATATTAAAAAAGTAATTTTAAATTATTAAAAATGTAAGTTATTTATCAAAAAAATGTACATTTGATAAATCCACAATGTAAAGCCAGTTTGCTTAAAGCGTCCAGCTTGAGGCAATTCTTCGACTAGCCATGGTGCATACGGGTTCAGAATTGGGCAAAAAAAGAGTGGCTTTCGCCACTCTTTTCATTCTTCAAAGCCATTCAACAGATCTTAAAATTTCAGTTTTGATCGCTGTATCTTGGAGGGCTTAAATGGGTTGGTTGTCATTTAAGGTGATAATGCCACGGATGGCACGATAGACGATCCAAATCCAAGCAATGGCAATTACGCTGATACAGAAGATGGTACTGCCCAAGGCAACCCCTGCAAACAGGTCTGGATTATCTCCCGTGAAAAACAGGAAAAAGAACGGTACAAAAGCCATCACATTCCAGAATAAATACCACCAGAAACTGCGTATTTGCCAGATAAAGTGGCTCTCGAAAATGGAACCGCGCACATCGTTCAATTTGATGTAGTTAATGATCAAGGCGATCAGTGCCAACAAGCCGCCCGTAAAAATTGCAATGATGTAAAGGACATATAAAACCAGCGTTAAGCTACGATTTGGATCTTGGTCAATGGGTTTATTCATTCTTTTTTCCCCTTTGTGTTGGCAGGCTCTCCTCTAGATTGGCAAGCTATTTAAAGGAGAGATCAGCCATAAAATAAGTAATAGATTTAAAGCTATAGTACAGAAATACACTTTCTTAAAAGGTTGTTTTTGTGTTTTGTGCCGTAATTTTTGCTGTGCCAGCCATGCCGCAGGCCAGCCGCCCAAAAATGCCAGAATATGCAGTGTTTGTTCGGGCACACGGCATCCACCCAATTGTGCGGCTTCTTTATCTTGGGCATAAAACCAGTAGCTGGCCGCATTCATAAGACTGATAAACAACAGTACCAGTCCGCTAAGCAAGCCCAGCATCACCAAAATCGCCAATACAATAAAATAAGCGATGCATGCCAACTGCATCACCGAATGTTTTTGTGGTGTAACAGGTTTGGATTTTGGCTTAGGTCGTTTTGCAGTTTGTGAGGCTTTGAGATAGGTCACTTGCTGGGCACGAAAGCGCCCTTGCCCATCCAACAACACCCCATATTCCAAGGCACAGCCGACAATTGGGCGCGGACCAGGTCGCGCAAAGTCCTTAATATGTAAGAACACACGCTGTTTATTGGCATCATCAGGTTGAATAAAGCCATAGCCTTTATCATCAAACCATTCCACCAAGCGTCCCTGATCTCGCATGCAAGCTTCCTTGTTAACCGTTTACAAATTTTAAGCGTTCAATCAGCATATTACGCATTTCTAAAGGATTTTTCTGCAAAATATCATCGCCTGTACGTCCTTCAGCCGCATTTTTCTGTGCCACTTGTAAACGCATCATCCAGAAACGTCCTGCCGCCATAGCCAAATACAATTCCAGACAGGCTTTTTCATCTTCCGTTAGCGGACGTACAGTTTGATAGGCATTCAGGAACGCAAGCGCTTTTTCTTCATCTAAATGCACCTCTGGATAAGCCGTACAGAAATCATTCAGGGTAATCGCCACATCAAACAACAGCTCGTCTTTGTTTAATTCATAAAAGTCGAGAATGCCCTTGAGCTGCTCACCCTCAAACAAGGTATTGTCACGGAACAGGTCTGAATGGATAAAACCTTTTGGTCGGTTTGGATACACCGCGGTCATGGCATCATACAAACCCAACAATTCATTCAGTAATGCAGTATCCGCAGCATTCAGTGTCGGTTTAATTTCACGCGACACCTGACGCCAGTACTGATGATTACGGTACTGCGCACGTTCCAAAGGAAAATTCTGTAATGCCACATGCATTTTGGCTTGCGCCACCGCAATGGCTTCCACCTGCGCCAAAGAGGCAGGCATCGGGTGTTTACCCATTAAACGTGGGGCAATCTGTGCAGGTTTTTGTTTAATGAAATGAATCGCTTGATCTGCATGTTTTAAGGGTACAGGTACAGGCAAGCCTTGTTGCCCCAAGTGTTCCAGTACAGGCACAATTTCACCTGCACCATGTTCATCCATTTCTTCGAACACGGTTAATACATATTGGCTGTGGTCTTCACAGACCAGAAAATAGTTTGTATTTTGAATACCTCCTTGAATGGGAATCAGGTCAATCACCTCTAATCCATAAGGGGCTGCGAAGTCCTGAACTTCCTTTAAAGTCAAAGTGGTATAAACCGACATAGAAAACCTGCGAAAAATCTTACATAAGTTTGATAGAATACCGTTTCAATCTACCAAGGTGTAGCGCTTGTGTAGGTGAGTTTCATAATCGGCTGTAATTATTGGAAAAAATTATGCTAGCTAAACGTATTATTCCTTGTCTCGACGTCGACAACGGTCGTGTGGTGAAAGGTGTACAATTCCTTGATATTCGTGACGCAGGTGACCCTGTTGAAGTTGCCCGTCGCTATAACGAACAAGGTGCCGATGAAATTACCTTCCTTGATATTACTGCTACACATCATGGACGCGACACCACGTACCGCACAGTAGAACGTATGGCAGAAAGCGTGTTCGTTCCACTGACTGTAGGTGGTGGTGTCCGTAAAGTTGAAGATATCCGTTTATTGCTCAATGCAGGTGCAGATAAAGTCAGTATTAACTCGGCAGCAGTCACCAATCCAGAATTTGTTCAAGAAGCATCGCAACGCTTTGGCGCACAATGTATTGTAGTTGCGATTGATGCGAAAAAAACGGGTGAAAATAAATGGGAAATTTTCACCCACGGTGGTCGTAAACCGACAGGCATTGACGCGATTGAATGGGCTGTGAAAATGGCGGACTACGGCGCAGGTGAATTACTGATTACCTCGATGGATGCCGATGGCACCAAAGCAGGTTATGACCTTGGCTTAATGCGCGCAATTAATGACCGTGTGACCATCCCGACCATTGCGTCTGGTGGCGTCGGTACATTGCAGCACTTGGCCGATGGGATTTTAAAAGGTGGTGCCGATGCAGTATTGGCAGCCTCGATTTTCCACTTTGGTCAGCACACCATTCCTGAAGCCAAGCAATATTTAGCAGCGCAAGGCATCGAGATGCGTCTCTAAACACAACGCATCCATTTTGGTGTTCAAAGGAGTGCTGAATGCGCTCCTTTTTTATTGCCGTCCGTGCTCGCAAAATCAAAGCAAAAAAAAGGAGTCTTGACGACTCCCTATAAACCAAGAAACTCAACAGCCCTTGATTTGGCTCAAATACTTCAACAACTTAAAACGAGATACAGACATTCGTTGCAATGGAAATCAAGTAACGAATACAGGCACTTTAGGCGAGATTTTCCCGCGAGTATTGACCAAAGCCGACAAAATTATTGACCAATTACGACAACTCCGCAGATTGTGCAGCTTCCCCTATTGGTTTATGCTGCGGACTGGCAAGGCCGTGATGGTTTTTTTCAACCCACTGGGCAGGGAAATAACGTTGCGACAGTTGATTCAATCGGCTTGCCATGAATGAGGGTAAGGTCACGCCTAACGGATTCTGCTCTTGTAAATTCTCTGCCGAAATGACTCGAGTACCCAGCACATAATCAAACCACGGTTTGGTCACACACCAGTTGGCATCCTGATTGGAATTCATATGATGATCATAATGCCACGGGATCTTTTTCATCGCCCATTCAGGCTCTAAGTGTGCGCGACGGTGAATATAAAAATAATTGCAAGCACTATATACGGCGGCCGCGGCCATGCCTTTCGAGAGAGGATAAAACAAGGCACTGCTCACCCCCGCGGCGACCAGCAAGGACATCACTTCATTTTTGGTACGCCAATGCGCTAAACCTTCCACATAGCTGTCATCATAAAATTGCTGTTTGCGCACTTCACGGTGATGTTCCCAATGGGATTTCATACTTAAAGGCACAGGGCTATAACGTGGTTTGCCTGCCCGATGAGAGCCATGTAACAAATATTTATGTGCCACCCACTCAAAGCCATTGGCGACCACCAGTCCTGCTAAAAATCCTTTCCACATGTAAATTCTCCTTTTCATGGCTTGAATATAGAAAACTGAATGTGATAAATATTGACCATCAACACGCTTAATATTGACAAATCACGACAACAAAAACAGATGATGCATACCCTGAATGATTACACAGGTTCAGTCTATGGTGGATTGGGGCACCTGCTTTATTGCTACAGCCAAGCCAAAGGACTGACCACTTCGCCACAACTGGAAAAAGTGCAGAATCTAGAGCGCTTTGACTATCGTATTTGGTATACCTTACTGCAAGATTTACAACAGCAAGTGCCTGAGCCTGCACTGGGGCTGGAAATCTCGGCTTTTGTGCAAGCCAAACATTTGGGTATTTTGGCTTATCTGGCACTGGCTTGTGACACGCTCGGGGAAGCCTTAAACCGCTATCATGACTTTCATCGCTTGATTTATGATGGTAGCCCACTACAAGTCGAAAGCCATAGCGACAATTTGTGTATCCGTTGGGGTGAGCTGCCACAGCACCTGACCACCCAACTCACCGATGAGATTGCGATTGCCCTGATGATCCAGTTTTTAAATCAGAATATGGCAGCGAATCCCATTCAACTGCATGAAGTCCATTTTCGTCACGCTGCTCCGAAAAATAGCCGCCTGTATGAGCAGTTTTTTCATTGCAAGGTGCGCTTTTCACAGCCTGCCACGCAGGTCTTGCTGCCGCTTGCCGAATTAAGCAAACCCTTGCAACAAGGGGATCACACCTTACAGCAACTGTTAATGCAACAGGCGCAAGCCTTGTTAAAGCAACTCCCGCATTCGACCCAGCTCGACCACCGCTTGCAGCAATTGATTCTGTCAGGTTTGCAAAAAAACCAGTATCAAGTTGAAGTGGTTGCCCAGCAACTGAATATTTCGGTACGGCAGTTACAACGCTATTTGCAAGCCCAAGGCAGCAGTTATCAGCAGCGTACCCAACAGGTGCGTCAAATGCTGGCAGAACAATATCTCAAAGACCCACACCTGAGTTTGCAGGAAATCGCATTACTTTTAAGTTACTCTGAACAAAGTGCATTTCAGCGCGCCTTCAAATTATGGACAGGGCAAACACCGCAGCAGTTCCGCAAACTATATCTTCAAGCAATATAAGTATTTATAAAAATAAGCACATTTTTTAATCATTTTTACATTGAGTAATCTTAAATTAATCGTTAAAGATAAGACGTAATACTTTAGAACAAAAATTAACCACAATCAAAAACCGTGGAGATGACGATGAATAAATATCTTGCCGAGCTACTTGGCACATTTTGGCTGGTGTTTGGTGGCTGCGGAAGTGCAATTTTTGCCGCAGCATTTCCTGAACTCGGCATTGGTTTTGCGGGTGTCGCACTCGCCTTTGGTCTGACGGTGCTCACGGGCGCTTATGCCTTTGGACATATCTCGGGCGGACATTTCAATCCCGCAGTCAGTATTGGTTTATGGGTCGGTCAGCGTTTCGATGGTAAAGATTTACTGCCTTATCTGGCGGCACAAGTGATTGGTGCGGTGCTGGCGGCTTTTGTGCTGTTCTTGATTTTACAAGGACAAGCCGACTTTGCGGGTACAGGTTCGTTTGCCAGTAACGGTTATGCAGAGCTTTCCCCTGGACACTATGGCTTGCTTTCGGCACTTATCATTGAAGTGGTACTGACTGCATTTTTCCTGATTGTGATTATGGGGGCGACCAACAAACGCGCACCTGCGGGTTTTGCCCCAATTGCGATTGGTCTGGCGCTAACCCTGATTCACCTAATCAGTATTCCTGTCACCAACACCTCGGTCAACCCCGCACGAAGCACTGGGGTGGCACTGTTTGCAGAAACCGCAGCCATGCACCAACTCTGGCTATTCTGGCTGGCTCCCATTGTCGGAGCCGTGATTGGTAGCCTAATCTACAAATTTGTCGCGCAAAGCAAAAGCTGAAATGAAAAAAGCCCGTCGATTTGAACTAGATCGACGGGCTTTGATTGGATCTATCCACTTATAAAAACGGGTTTTCGACTTCCTGAGTTGCCGCATCATTCAACTGTTGCGGCAAATCTGTTTCTGCTTCCAGATGGGTCACAATGGCATTCAGATAGGCTTGCAACACTTTGGCTGCCGCCAAACCAGCCTGATCCTTGGCAATTTGCAAATTGCCATAAATATTGATCCGATCCAGCTGATTTTCTAAGGTCAAATCATGAATCGCATGGGACTCAGTCCCATTTTCAAAAGGTTTAAACATGACCACCTCGGCGCAAATGCGGCAAATGAATGTGTGCTGTTATTTACTTCACCAATTGCAACATATACTGCAACAAGGCTTCAATCAACTGTTTCACAATCGCATCTTGGGTCCCTGCATCTAAACTTGGGACTGAGCTGATGGCTGCCTTGCTACTGCCTGAGCTAAAGCTTTGTTGTGCTGCTTTAATCTGATCTGCAGAGACATCTTCCGCACACTGGCTTTCCGCATCCCAATGTGAATAAGCAATGTCCTGTTTGGCTTTCACTGCATTGGCCGTCAAGGGCAACTGGTAGGTGTTGCGCTTTTGCTCTTCGGTCAACTGCGGGAATAGATTCACCCCAATTTGCTCTTCCAAATAGCAGACGCTGACAATTTTCACCTCTTGTGAATTATTGTTTGGCGCGTAATACACCCCGATGGCACCTGTTTTTGGAATATACACCGCTTTATACACTGCGGTTGGCACCATGACCCCTTGCCCAATCACTTTCAGCGTTTTGCTGGTAAAGGTCGGACCCGTCACCACATACACATCGGTCTGGTGTTTGGTCACAATTGCACGGGTCGCTTCTTCCAGCTTGCGCCAAACTTCCTGATTATTTTTCGGCGCTTGCGGCACCATATTGGCAAGAGAAAAACTGTCAAACTGCGATGTCTTATTCGGCATATCGGCATTTGGTGCCATATGCCCGCGGTCATATCCTGAACCTCGATAATCCGACAAGGTGGCACGATATTGCGCTGGAATCCGCTCCTCTTCATGGAAGCTGTCTTCACGCGGAATTTTCTGGCCCAAGCGCGCAGGGGTTAAGGCTTCAGCCACCCACAGCGGGGTTCGCGACACTCCAGAATACATGACATTGAAGCCATTAAAGCACAAGGCATAGCTCTGCTTTTTCAGGCTTTCTCTATTTAAATACGGAGGTACATCCCGATAAAACTGGTCTAAACAAGCTGAGTTGGATGCACTCGGCAACGACAAGAACTGACTAATCCGCTCTTGCCCAAAGGCAATGGCAAAACTACCTGCTGCAACCACCCCCAACACTACTTTGGAACTGTGCTGATTAAAAAACCATGGAAAGGATTGCTTAGAACTACGTTTTTTACTTGCCATTACTTTATCAAACGACTGATTTTGCAGGAGCTTAACAAAGCCCTTCTGTAGAAGTATATCCAGATATGACTGATCGTTTAACAATTCTACAAAAACATGACATGCCAATGCTACTTGTAACAAATTGTCTGATTTCGTCAGGCTTTTGAATGGCTTATCGATGCAATTCGGTAGATTCGATTGTCAGGTCAATTTTGAATATGCCAAGGTAGATGCACAAATAACGGTAAAAATAAAAGACGGAGTAATGATGTCTTCAAATCATTTAGTTGCTGCAAAAGTTTTGGCCTGTGGTTTATTGATGGGTCTTGTGAATGTTACTGCGTTTGCAGAACCCGCTGTGCAAGCAGGCGAAACCTTAGAAAGCCTGTCACAAGCCAAAATTACAACCAGTATTAATGGACAGCCTGGCTCCATTCAAGAGTTGGTTCAATCTGGACAGGTACGCTTAGTTAACCCTGAGAATAGCTCGGTACAGCCAAGCCCAGCAGCAACAGCGGATCTATCATCAGACGCCTCAACCGCAGCTTCCCCAAGTCAATCCATGTCTTCTGCCTCGCAACTCGACTCTTCCGCAGCACATCCAGTCAATGCCGCAGAGGCTGAAATTCCAAGCAGCGACTTGCCAGAAGCAGAGCAAAATCTGCAATTGCAACCTTTGCCGGCAGAGAGCCAAAACCCGCCTGCACAATAAACGGCGTGGCACTGCCTACATTGAAATAAGCATAAAAAAACCAAGGTCTATGCCTTGGTTTTTTAATCATCTGAAAGAATCAGTTCAATCAGATTTCAATTTGACTCCCCAATTCCACCACGCGGTTGGGCGGAATTTTATAGAAATCGCTGACTGGACTGGTATTGCGCTGCATGGAAATAAACAGCTTTTCACGCCACGGCGCCAAACCATCACCCACAGTACTGATAATACGTTCACGCGATACAAAGAAGCTGATCTGCATGAGGTTATATTCCAGATCAATCGCTTGATAAACGGCTTCAAGTGCTTGTGGAATATTCATCTCATCTTTAAAGCCGTAGAACAATTCCACCCGATAAAAATGCTGATTCAAGCTTTCCACCTTAAAGCGTTCCTGTGCTGGAACATAAGGTACATCCTGAATTTTCACGGTCAAAATGATGTTCTTCTGATGCAGGACCTTGTTGTGTTTCATGTTGTGCAACATGGCATGCGGCACCACCGTTGGAGTACCTGTCAGGAACACGGCCTCACCTTCGACCCAATTCGCCTGATCACCAATACTCTGCACAAATAAGTCTAGCGGAAGCGTATCTTGCTGTAATTTGGCAAAGGTCAGTTCACGACCATCTTTCCATGTCATTAACAGCATGAAGGCGATACCACCAATTAGTAATGGTACCCAACCGCCTGAAAGGACTTTCAGCGATGTCGCGCTCACCAAAACCAAATCTAATACCAAAAATGGCGTGATAAGTAACACCAGTTTCGGCTTGCTCCATTTCCAGGTATAACGAATAAACACCGCAATCAATAAGGTGTCACAGAGCATGGTCATGGTCACGGCCAAACCATAGGCATGGGATAAACGCGAACTGGTTTGGAAGATCAGAATCAGCACAATAATCGCTGCCAACAGCACCCAATTCAGTAAAGGCACATAAATCTGGCCTTGTTCTGAGTCTGAGGTGTGCTTGATGTTCAGACGTGGTAAATAGCCCAATTGAATGGCTTGACGTGCCAATGAAAACACCCCAGAAATCACCGCTTGCGAAGCAATGACCGCTGCCATAGTGGCCAAGAAAATCATCGGATACAGTGCCCATTCAGGCACCAATAAGTAGAACGGATTTTCAATCGCATTCGGGTCACGCAGCAATAATGCCCCTTGCCCTGCATAGTTCAGCAGCAAACACGGTAACACCACAACAAACCATGCCAAACGGATCGGAACAGGACCAAAATGTCCCATATCGGCATAGAGTGCTTCGCCGCCTGTGACGGTTAATACCACCGCACCCATAATGAAAAACGTCATTAATGGATGGTTAATAATAAACTGAATTGCCCAGTGCGGACTCAGCATGCCCAAAACCACAGGGGTCTGAATGATGCTTGAAATTCCCAGTATGCCTAAAGAAAAGAACCACAATAAGGTCAGTGGACCAAAGAACTTTCCAACAAAGGCTGTCCCATGTTTTTGCATCACAAATAGGGTGGTCACAATGGCAATCGCAATCGGCACAATGTACGGATCTAGCGCATCTGTCGCGATGGATAAACCTTCTACCGCCGACAGCACGGAAATGGCAGGCGTAATGATGCCATCGCCAAAGAATAGTGAGGCACCAATAAAGCCGATGGCAATCAGGAGCAGCTTTTTACGGTCACTAAAATTGGTATTGCGCAGGTTCAAAGCAAGCAAGGCCATGATACCGCCTTCACCATTGTTGTCTGCACGCATGACAATCGCGACATACTTAATGGTAATGACCAGTGTCATTGTCCAAAAGATAATCGACAAAATACCCAAGACATTCTCTGGGTTAATCCCCAATCCATGTGCAGCATGGAATGATTCTTTCAATGCATAGAGCGGACTGGTTCCAATATCCCCAAACACAACCCCTAATGCTGCCAAGGTTATCGCAGGCAATGCGGCTTTTTTTGCAGAACTTTGCATATTTTGTCTTCAAAAAGGAACTGTATTTTTGTGCCATATTATCATTAAGAAAAATCTTTTTCTGCAAATCAATTGTTTCTGACTTGGCAGACTGTCTTTTTTTGGCTATTATCGCGCTCCAATGGTGAAGTGTCCGAGTGGCTGAAGGAGCACGCCTGGAAAGTGTGTAAACGTTTATAGCGTTTCGAGGGTTCGAATCCCTCTTTCACCGCCAAATTCAACTCTTATGGAATCTCATAAGGTCTAAAAAAGCTTAAATCTAAAGGGTTTAAGCTTTTTTTACGTCTCATACAATCTACTTGATCTATTGCAAGCTTGATGTAGTTGGGGGTATAACTGGGGGTATAATATTTTATCCCTAAAATTATACCCCCAATTCTGCGGAATTATTGCCATGCTTACAGATGCTCAAGTCAGAAAAATAAAACCTTCAGAAAAGAAAACTAAATACTCTGATGAAAAAGGCATGTATCTAGAGGTCACTCCTTCTGGAGGAATGCATTGGCGAATGAAGTTTCGTTTGAATGGAAAAGAGAATATCTTCAGTATTGGTACATACCCTGAAACTACGCTTGCACAGGCTCGCCGTGCTAGAGATGAAGCACGATTAAAGCTTAAAGATGGGATTAATCCCAATGAAGAGAAAAAGCAAAAGAAACAACAAGTCGATGAAAGCATTCTTTTCAAAGCACTTGCTATGGAATGGATGGAAGATCGTAAGGCTGTCATTAAAGAAGGGACTTACTTACGCGACTTATCTGTATTTGAAAAAGATCTTTTTCCAGCATTAGGACATATGCCTATTGATCAAATCAAAGGGAAAGATGTCCTTGCTTGTGCTAAGCAAATTGAAGCACGTGGTGCTCAGGAGATGGCTAAACGCTCTATACCTTTAGCTGGGCGTATTTTCCGTTATGCAATTCGTAAAGGGTTAATCGATAATGATCCAACCCCTCACCTTCAAGAAGCTCTCAAGCCTCGTAAAGTGAAGCACATGGCTCGCTTAGATATTTCTGAATTCCCACCTTTCTTAGAACGAATGGATCGTTATCACGGTAACATTTTGGTTAAAACTGCCTTACAAGTAATGACTTTAACTTTTGTAAGAACTGCTGAGCTTATTAACATGGAGTGGAATGAGATTGATTTTGAGAATCATTTATGGAGAATTCCAGCCTACAAGATGAAAATGGCTTTACCTCATATCG
>NZ_JBSYVT010000049.1:0-19014 GCF_054112845.1 Acinetobacter sp. NigerLNRRAM0016 | reverse complement strand
AACTATTCAACTTAAAAGAATCATTTGGATCATCATTATGGAACTACATAGCAATTTGTACTATCACCACCCTGATACCTCCGTTATGGAACGTATTGATCAACTGTTCCAGCAACATCAGGACAATCCCGTGACCTTTCTGCAATTAGCAGGCGCAATAAACGCTGAATATGGCATTGAACTTGCCCAAGAGCTGTTAGATCAGGTCGATCAAATGGAATACGATCTGGCTCCAGAAACTGCCTATCGACTTGCGGGCTATAGCATTCTGCATTTTGTACACGGTTCGTCAGGCGATGACATTATGGAAGCCATTCTGTTCTTCCTTAAAAGCCTCAGTCCTGAACTGCAAGTTCAAGCTTGGGGCTGCGGAGATGACGACCCTTGGGAATTCTGGCTAAAGTTCGAAGGTGATGAGCTGATTCGTAAAGATGATGAACCATTCAATGACCCAGACGAAGATCTCAACATTAAGGCTGAAATCTACACATGGTGGCATGAAGGCCTACCCGCAGAAATTAAAGAAGGCTTTTTAAACGAAGCGGAAGCAGACGAATAACAAATACAGCACCTTATTTTCAATCAAGTAAGGTGCTTTATACATTAAACAAAGGATTCACACAGGTCCAATAAGCGGTTTGCATAGCCCCATTCATTATCATACCAAGCGAAGACTTTGGCCTGATGTCCCACCACCATGGTCTGACTTAAATCAACAATTAATGAATATGGGGAATGATTGAAGTCACTAGACACCAAAGCCTCATCCGTGACCTGCATAATTTCGGCATAATCACTTTCCGCTGCACGAATTAGCACTTCATTAATTTTATGTGCGGTGATCGGAGACTGTGACAAAAAGGTTAAATCAATCGCAGCAACATTAATGGTGGGTACACGAATTGAATAACCATCAATACGCCCATCCATTTTCGGCATGACCTGTTTTAATGCCCCAAGCGCTGAAGATGTGGTTGGAATAATATTTTGCCCCGATGCACGTGCACGTCTCAAATCTCGATGTGCGTGATCCAACACCGACTGATCGGCAGTAACCGCATGAATTTCGGTCATCAATGCAGTTTGAATACCAAAGGCATCATCAATGATTTTGACCAATGGCACCAACGCCTGTGTAGTACACGACACACTGGAAATAATTTGATCCGCTGCCTTTACCTCATGGTGATTAACGCCATACACAATCGCGGCATCTACGGTATCAAATGGTGCAGCGCCAATAATCACGCGCTTTGCTCCAGCCTGAACATGACGCATTGCAGCTTCATGCGAACGGAACAAGCCAGTACATTCCAACACCACATCAACATTTAATTGTTGCCATGGCAATTGCGCTGGCTCAGCTTGACACAAGACTTGCACTCTTAAACTAGCAAGCCCCGCATGGACATGCATATAAATCTGATCATCTTCATGTTCAAGTTCAACCTTGCCCTTGAAACGACCATGGGTACTATCGTACTTAAACAGATGAATTAAGGTTTCTACATCTGCAATATCGTTGATTGCCACGATCTCAAAATGGAAATCTTTAGGATTTTCGAACCAAGCGCGTAAAACATTACGACCAATTCGACCAAATCCATTAATCGCCACCTTTTGCATGACTTTTCCTTTATATGAAACCTTAATTTACGCTGCCTTATGTTAATGGATTTTGCACTTTATCCAAGCTGTTTTCGTACAAAAGCCCGAGAAAATTCATTCTGTGACAACAATTTTAAAAAATATGCAGCAAAATCAGCTTTACACTACTGGTTTCTCATGCAGAGATTACTTGAAGCAATTCTGCAGAAGTTTATTTACTGAAAATAAATACATACTAAAGGATGACTTACAATTCCATAGTTTTGTCATTAATTCATAGTAAAGTGATTGGTGCATGGGGCTTTTTCCGTTATAATTTGGCGTTTTAAAAAATTAAGCCTGTATTTTTGTAGGGGATGTGAAAACCCCGATAAACAATACATTTAGCCAAATTCGAGATTTATGGAGTGACTTGGTTGTGAGTACTCGTTTTATGACATCCGCTGAAATTCGCGAAGCTTTTTTAAGCTATTTTGAATCGCAAGGGCATACACGTGTCGCGTCGAGTTCTCTGGTTCCAGCCAACGACCCAACATTATTATTTACAAATGCTGGTATGAACCAGTTTAAAGACTGTTTCTTAGGTCTAGAAAAGCGCGATTATGTACGTGCGACAACGTCACAAAAATGTGTCCGTGCTGGCGGTAAACACAATGACTTAGACAACGTCGGCTATACCGCGCGTCACCATACCTTCTTTGAAATGTTAGGTAACTTCTCTTTTGGTGACTACTTCAAACGTGATGCAATCAAATTCGCTTGGGAATTCCTAACTGGCGACAACTGGTTAGCACTGCCTAAAGACAAATTGTATGCAACGGTTTACCACACCGATGATGAAGCATTTGAGATCTGGAACAAAGAGATTGGTCTAGATGCCAGCCGTATCATCCGTATTGGTGACAACAAAGGCGGTCAATACGCATCTGACAACTTCTGGGCAATGGGTGACACAGGTCCTTGTGGTCCATGTTCAGAAATCTTCTTTGACCATGGCGACCACATTTGGGGTGGTTTACCAGGTACTCCTGAAGAAGATGGCGACCGTTTCATTGAAATTTGGAACAACGTTTTCATGCAGTTTAACCGTACTGCAGATGGCGTACTTCATCCTCTTCCAGCACCTTCTGTTGATACAGGCATGGGCTTGGAACGTATTTCAGCAGTTCTACAACACGTAAACTCGAACTACGAAATTGATTTATTCCAGCACCTGTTAAAAGCTGCGGCTGAAATTATTGGTTTAGATACCACGGCACTAGAAGCTGAAGCCAAAGAAAAAGGTACGCCTGTTCAGTACCCTGCTTCACTTAAAGTCGTTGCGGACCATGCGCGTTCTTGCTGCTTCTTGATTGCAGATGGTGTAAACCCTTCAAATGAAGGTCGTGGTTATGTACTGCGTCGTATCATTCGTCGTGCGGTACGTCATGGTAACAAGCTCGGTGCAACTGGTTCGTTCTTCCACAAAATGTTGCAACCTTTAATTGAAGTGATGGGTGCTGCATATCCAGAACTTGAAGCACAAAAGGCGCGTATTGAAGCGCAACTGCTTAAAGAAGAAGAGCAATTTGCTAAAACTTTAGAGCAAGGCTTGAAATTGCTTGAAGGTGAATTAGCTCAACTAAAAGGCTCTGTAATTCCAGGTGAAGTGGTCTTCAAACTTTACGACACTTACGGCTTCCCAACAGACTTAACCGCTGACATCGCACGTGAACGTGATTTAACCATTGATGAAGCGGGCTTTGAAGTTGAAATGGCTGCACAACGCCAACGTGCGCGTGATGCAGGTAAATTCGCAATTGACTACAACAGCGTTGTTCAAGTTGAAGGCGAAACTCAATTCGACGGTTACGATGCGACTGCTGGTCAAGGTCAAATTATTGCCTTGTATAAAGATGGCGAACAAGTTGACGAAGTGGTTGAAGGTGATGAAGCCCTCATCGTACTGGATCAAACGCCATTCTACGCAGAAAGCGGTGGTCAGATTGGTGACACAGGTATCTTCAAAAACGATACTGGTATTTTCGAAGTTCAAGATACCAAGAAATCTGGTGGTGCGTTCGTTCACCAAGGTATCGTGACTATGGGTAACCTGAAAGTTACTCAAAACGTTGAAGCAACGGTTAAAGCCGAGATTCGTGCTGCAACTGCTCGTAACCACTCTGCAACTCACTTGCTACACGCTGCCCTACGTCAAATCCTGGGTTCACACGTACAACAAAAAGGTTCATTGGTTGCTTCTGACGTATTACGTTTCGACTTTGCTAACGATCAGCCTGTGACTTTCGAACAGTTGCAAGAAATTGAACGTCTTGTCAATGCTGAAGTAATTGCCAATACTCCAGTTACGACTGAACTGCTCGACATCGAATCTGCAAAAGCCAAAGGTGCGATGATGCTGTTCGGTGAGAAATACGGTGAAGAAGTTCGCGTATTGTCTATGGGTTCAGTGATTGACGAGAAAAACTTCTCAATCGAACTGTGTGGTGGTATTCATGTGAAACGTACTGGTGACATCGGTCTGTTTAAAATCACTTCTGAAGGTGGTGTAGCAGCAGGTGTACGTCGTATTGAAGCGGTAACTGGTACTAAAGCTGTTGAAGCCGTACAGAAAGTCGATCGTGATGTTCAATACATCAATGGTTTGTTAAAAGCACAGAACCATCAAACAGTCGAAAAAGTTGAAGCTGTGGTGGACACTGCGCATCAATTACAAAAACAGATCGAACAGCTGAACCAAAAACTTGCTAGCCTACAAGCCGGTGAACTTTTAAGTCAGGTTCAAGAGCTTGCAGGTCGTAAGACATTAATCACGACTGTTCAGGGTATGGATGCGAAAGCACTACGTAACCTGCACGACGGTGTGAAATCAAAATTAGAAAACGCAGTCATTGTTCTTGCAGGTGTAGAGGGTGACAAGGTTAGCTTGATTGCATCTGTAGCTAAAGACTTTACTGCTTCTATTAAAGCGGGTGACATCATCAAACACTTGGCAACTGAGCTAGGTGGTAAAGGTGGTGGTAAACCTGACTTGGCACAAGGTGGCGCGCCACTAAACGAGAAGTTTGCACAAGTGATGGCAGATTTAACTGCTTGGCTTGAAGCAAAATAAAACTTCACCTTTTGTGTAACTGACCCTGATTGGCACTTCAGGGTCATGGCTTATATGGAACAACTATGGCATTAATCGTTCAAAAATATGGCGGTACTTCTATGGGTACCCCCGAGCGCATTTTAAATGTTGCTCGTCGTGTGAAGCGCTGGCATGACCACGGCCACAAGGTAGTGGTTGTAGTATCAGCAATGAGTGGTGAAACAAACCGCTTATTAGCTCTCGCGAAAGCCATTACGGACACCCCTGACCCACGCGAACTTGACCAAATGGTTTCAACGGGTGAACAAGTAACGATTTCCATGTTAGCGATGGCGCTCAATTCAATTGGCGTTGAAGCTAAGTCACTCACTGGTCGCCAAGTTGGTATTAAAACGGACAGCGCGTTTACCAAAGCACGTATTGAATCGATTGATACTGACGTAATGACTGAGCACTTAGATGCAGGTCGTGTCATTGTCGTTGCTGGTTTCCAAGGCTTTGATGCCGATGGCAACACCACAACTTTAGGCCGTGGTGGCTCAGATACTTCTGGGGTAGCACTGGCAGCTGCGCTGAAAGCAGATGAATGCCAAATCTATACTGATGTAGATGGCGTTTATACCACTGACCCACGCGTTGCACCAAAAGCGAAAAAAGTTGACCGTATCTCTTTTGAAGAAATGCTAGAAATGGCATCTTTAGGCTCAAAAGTTTTACAAATCCGCTCTGTTGAATTCGCTGGTAAATATCAAGTTCCACTACGCGTATTATCAAGTTTTGATAATGACGATGATGGTGCATTTGATGAAGATTTCAAACAAAACGTAGGCACATTAATTACGACTGAGGCAGAAGACGATATGGAACAACCAATCATTGCAGGTATTGCATTTAACCGCGACGAAGCAAAACTCACTATCTTGGGTGTTCCTGATGAACCAGGAATCGCATCTAAAATCTTATCGCCAATCAGTAATGCCAACATCGAAGTGGATATGATTATTCAAAACGTAGAAGAAGATGGTACGACTGATTTTACTTTTACAGTAAACCGTACTGACTTGGCTAAAGCGAAAGCAATTTTAGAGCAAACAGCAAGCAGCATTGAAGGCTGCGAAGTTGTAACTCGTGATGATATCGTTAAAGTTTCAATCGTGGGTGTAGGTATGCGCTCACATGCAGGTGTAGCGAGCAAAATGTTCACTGCATTGGCAGATGAAAGCATTAATATTTTGATGATTTCAACATCAGAAATTAAGATTTCTGTACTGATTGAAGAAAACTATTTAGAGCTTGCAGTGCGTTGTTTACACACAGCATTTGGCTTAGACCGTGAACACGGTGAATCAAGCGCGCGTGCTTAATTCGGAAAGTTGAAAATTTTTCAATAGATAATTTTTCAAATTCCAACAAAAATACAGAGCCACTATAGTTTTTTCTATAGTGGCTCTGTTATATTAGCCTAGAGGCGTTTTGGTAAATTTCCACAGAATTCTATAAGTACTCAATTTATAAGCCTATAAGTTCTGTTGAAATTTTCTTTATTACCAAGGTTGTGTTTTTTTAACTTTTTAATCAATGCAGGTTTAGCATTTTGCAAGGAGATAAACATGCTGATTCTGACCCGACGTGTCGGAGAAACATTAATGATTGGGGATCAAGTCAGTGTTACTGTGCTTGGCGTTAAAGGCAACCAAGTTCGTATTGGCGTGAATGCTCCAAAAGAAGTATCAGTTCATCGCGAAGAAATCTATCAGCGCATTCAACATGAACGTGCGATGCACGAACACCTTCAACATCTCGATCAAGATTATCAGCCTTCATTTGAAGAAGATAATTACTCCCAGAATAACTTTAATCGTTAAAATTAAACGTTATCTCCTAAAGCGGCTTTTCTAAGCCGCTTTAAATTTTTAGGGCTTAAGCCAATTGTTCTAATGCCTTCTTTACAGGTGCATAACTACGGCGATGCTCAGTAATGACACCATGTTCAGCAATGGCTTCAAAATGTGCTTTGGTTGGATAGCCTTTATGCTTGGCAAATCCATACTGTGGATACTTCTGATCCAGTGCAACCATTTCACGATCACGCGTGACTTTGGCCAAGATACTTGCTGCTGAGATTTCAACATGTAGCGCATCTCCGCCAACAACAGCATCGCAGCTCACCGTTAGACCTTGAGGAATTTTATTGCCATCCACCAAGACATGCTCGGGTTGAATGTGTAATGCTTCTACAGCACGACGCATTGCCAGCAATGACGCTTGTAGAATATTAATGTCATCAATTTCTTCGTGACTAGCATCTGCAATCGACCATGCCAAAGCCTTTTCCTGAATTTCCAAGAAAAGCTTTTCACGCTTTTTCTCAGTCAGTTTCTTGGAGTCATTTAAACCTTCGATTGGGTTGTTGGGATCTAGGATTACGGCAGCAGCAACAACTGAACCCACCAAAGGGCCACGCCCTGCTTCATCTACACCAGCTACTCGCATGTCTTACTCTCATAAAAAATGGCTGAATTATCAGCCATTTTAAAAATCATCATTAATTTAATCTGCTTAGTTTAACATTTCAGATGCACATACTGCTGAAGTTTTTGTGGTTGCTAAAGCAGCATAGGCATCTTTGGCTTTAGAGTCGATGGCAGCCAATGCCAGCTGCTCTTTGGACAACATTTTAGGCGCATTATCACCTACACATTTGCAGACTTCGCGTTTTTTCTTCTGCTTTTGATCTTCGGATAGTAATTTGCTACTCACCATCCAAGTTGGATTATTTTCAATTTCATCCATACATTTTTGGTTGGATGCCATTCGAATCACTGAAATACCATCTGAATCTGAGCCAGACATGGGAGAAGATGCACATGCCGACAACAGCACCATTCCAGATAAACACATCAAAAATTTAAGTTTTTTCATCATTATGCAACCCTTATCTTTAGTTCGTCATTTGTGAAGGTTATTTATTATTCAATTCAATATAGAGCAAATTTTGCCAAATATACAAAAAAATATTCAAGAAAAAAGCTAGGAGATCCCTAGCTTCTCGCACTTATTTATTGACTGCTTCAGCCACACAGCTCTGAATGGTTTTGGTTACTACATTGGTGACAATCGTTGCACGTGCAGCAGGGTCTAACGCAGCTGTCGCCAAATCGACAGTCGTTACATTTTGCGGCGCTTTATCACTAACACAACCACAAATATCCGTTTGAATGCTTTGCTTCTGTTCAGCAGTCATTACTTGTGTCGCCGTCTTCCATGCAGGTGTGTTATTTAATTCAGTCGTACATTTTGCATTAATGGCAATCTTCATGGCAGTCATGCCCACTTGCTGCGTTGTTGTTGCAGTGGTATTGGTCGTTTCAGTCGTTGCACATGCTGTAAGTGCTAAAACAACAGGAACTAAGACAGCTAAACGGTTTTTCACAGGGTTTCCCTTATCTTGGTTTGAAGTAGCGCTATTGTGCCGTATCAACTCTAAATAAAAAGCCCAAATTGCTTAAAGACATTGCTCTTTGCACAAATAAAAAACAAAGACCTTTCGCTTCGGTTCAGCGTTGCAACAAATATACGCTTCGTTGCAGTTTCCGCGTATTTTTGTTATTTCCAATTCAGTAAGATGATGGAAATTTCTGACCTGTTTCTTCATACTTTATGAAAAATACAACCCCCTATTACACGCGTACTGCTCAAGTTCTACACTGGCTCATGGCAATTATTTTTATTGCTGCATGGCTGATTGGTTTTTATAGCGGAAATTTTTTAAGCTATGAAACTGATGGCAGCTTTAAAGGCGATGTCATTACCCTACACAAAAATATTGCGACCACCATTATCTTTTTGGTCGTGATTCGTATTTTCTGGCGCTATACACATCCTGCGCCATCTTTACCTGATAGCATGTCACCAATGATGAAAGGATTGGCGCATGTCGGGCATCTGGCTTTATATTTAATGTTACTTGCCTTACCCATCACGGGCTGTTTATTCAGTTGGAGTGCGGGTCACCCCGCCCCTGTGCTGTATCTGTTTAATCTACCGACTCTGATTGAAGAAAATTATGATGTACTCGAGATTGTAAAACCTCTGCACATCTATCTTTCTTGGGCAGCAGGCTTATTGGTGGTTGGACATCTGGTCGCTGCCTTAAAACATCATTTTATTGATAAAGATACTGTGCTGACCAGCATGACGCGACAGCCGAAATAATTGCAGGGTTAATCTTTTACAGTTCTTTTATTTCACGATATAAATAAAAAAACCGCACATTATGGTGCGGTTTTTCCAAGCTAATTTTTACAGTGCCTGAATTTCAGCAATCCATTTTTGCTTTTCAGCATCACTGATAAAAGATGCTTCAAACGAATTTTGTGCGAGCGTTTTCAGCTCTTCATTGGTCAATGCCAAGGCTTCAGTAATCGCAACAAAGTTGTCATTCATATAACCACCAAAATAGGATGGATCATCTGAATTCACCGTGACATGCACGCCCTGTTGTAATAGACGACGAATATTGTGTTGTGCCATATCATCCACTACACACAGCTTTAAGTTGCTGAGTGGGCAAACGGTTAATGGCATTTTCTCTGCAATTAAACGTTGCATTAACACAGGATCTTCTTCCGAACGCACGCCATGGTCAATACGGTTCACTTTCAGTAAGTCCAAAGCTTCCCATACGTATTCTGCGGGACCTTCTTCACCTGCATGTGCAACCACCAAGAAGCCTGCTTCACGCGCTTGAGCAAACACACGTTCAAACTTTGAAGGTGGATGCCCCACTTCGCTTGAATCCAGTCCTACGCCAATGATTTGCTCTTTAAATGGCATCGCTTGGGCCAAAGTTTCAAATGCTGCTTCTTCACTTAAATGACGCAAGAAACACATAATCAAATGTGAACTAATACTATATTTGGCTTTAGCGTCATTACAAGCACGCTGTAAACCGTTAATTACGGTTTCAAATGCAATACCGCGATCGGTATGTGTTTGCGGATCAAAGAACATTTCGGTATGCATGACACGATCTTCATGACATTTTTCAAAATATGCCCAAGCAAGATCGTAAAAGTCCTGCTCATGTACCAATACATTAGCACCTGCATAATAAATATCTAAGAAAGATTGCAGGTTATGAAAATTATAAGCTTGCTTAACTTCTTCAACCGATTTGTATGGAATTTCAATCTGATTACGTTGTGCAATTGCAAACATCAGTTCTGGCTCAAAAGTCCCTTCAATATGGACATGTAATTCCGCTTTTGGTAAAGCACGGATGAGCTCAAGTTGATTCATACCTTATCCTCAGAAAGAAAAAAGGGTGTAAACAAGTTTACACCCTTAAAATTGGTGTGGGTATTAACCACCAAAAAATGCAAATTTAACTGCCCAAAGCACAGCAACAATCCACACCATATATGGAACTGTCGCAGCTTTGCCTGTACATAATTTAATTAATGCGTAGCTGATAAAGCCCATCGCAATACCATCTGCAATTGAGTAAGCAAAAGGCATAAATACGATCGTTAAAAATGCTGGAACAGCTTCAGTAATATCATCCCATTCAATATGAGTAATACCCTGAATCATCAACACACCCACGAATAAGAGTGCTGGTGCAGTAGCAAAACCAGGTACAGATTGCGCCAAAGGTGCTAAAAATAAACACAAGATAAATAACACGCCAACCACAACGGCAGTTAAACCTGTACGACCACCTGCGGCAACACCCGCTGAAGATTCAATATACGGCGTAGTGGAAGATGTACCTAAGGCAGCACCAGCAACAATCGCAGTTGAGTCAGCAAATAATGCTTTCTTCAAACGTGGTAATTTACCGTCTTGAAGTAAGCCTGCACGGTGTGCAACACCAACCAAGGTACCTGTAGAGTCAAATAAGTCCACCAAGAAGAAGACAAAAATAACACCAACTAGGCTGGCCGTGAATAAACCTTCAAAGTCCATCTGTAAGAATGTTGGTGCAATTGAAGGAATTTCCCCAACCACACCTTTAAACTCACTCAACCCCATAAAGGTCGAAATTGCAGTTAACACCAAAATACTGATGATAATCGCACCGCGTACTTTAAAATGATGCAACACCACAATCATTAAGAAACCAAACAAGGTCAACAATACAGTTGGTTGCTTAAGATCGCCTAAACCCACCAATGTTGCTGGATTATCAACAATAATGCCTGAGTTCTTTAATGCAATCAGTGCCAAGAACAGACCAATACCACCACCAATTGCAAGTTTAAGTGACATTGGAATTGCATTCACAATGGCTTCACGGATTTTAAACATGCTAATGGCAATGAAGATTAAGCCAGACATAAAGACCGCAGCCAAAGCCGTTTGCCATGGCACGCCCATCCCCATACACACTGAATAGGTAAAGTAGGCGTTAAGTCCCATACCAGGTGCTAAAGCAATTGGATAGTTCGCAATAATCCCCATCACTAAACAGCCAATAGCTGCAGCAAGACAGGTTGCGACAAAGACAGCTCCATGATCCATCCCTGTTTCGGATAAAATCATTGGATTAACAATAATGATGTAACACATGGTTAAAAAGGTGGTTACACCTGCAAGTACTTCAGTACGGAATGTCGTCTTGTTTTCACTTAACTTAAATAAGCGCTCAAGCACATTCTCTGAAGCTGGATTAGGAGTCGTCATGACCTAGCCCCTGTAAAAAAACATGATGCTAAAATTCGAGCTTAGGCTAAAAAATAAACTTTTCGCCATTTAAATATCGAAATTTAAAGCAATGGGTATGCCAAATATCTGATGCTTTTTTCTAAGCTAAATATGGGAGTCCATGACATGAAACATGGAATACAGCCAATGAGTAAACGAAAAAAGCTGCATAAAATATGCAGCCTTACCATTTATACTCTTTAAATCAATAACTTAAATAAAAAACATAAACATTTCATTGAATTCGGTCGGAATTATAACATATTGATTTTCTCATTGTTTCTAGATTTTTTGAACTACAGAGACTTAGCGTTCCAAAATTAAGAAAAAGTAAATTTAAATCTTTAATTACAAAAATGAATTCATACAGCTATTGATCTTTTTTTATTAAATTTTTTTTTGCATGTGCATCAGCTTCAATCTGTTGAAGTGAAGTATGTGCTTCGCTCACTAAACGATCAATCTCCTGCTTTTGTCTAGTTTCAGATTCATGGTATACACTAAAACCCAAGATGCAAACCATCACGATAAAAAATGGGATGAGTAGCTTGTTCATTATTATAAAGTACAGTTTTTACTTATTGATAAAATATACACTAAAATGATTCATGGTTCACATTAAATTGCATAAGAACGCTTAACATGAATAAATTTCAGCTTTTAATTGAGATTCTATTCTAGAAATAAAAACATAGGCTTTTGAATAATTATATTTTTACCCAAATATCTTCACCTTACGATTACCCTAAGACCTAAGCATGCAATAAAACAAAAACCCTGCACATGCAGGGTTTCGTAGAGGATGCGATAGCCTATTAGAAATGATATTTCATCCCTAATTTATAGGTCAGACCATCAAGGTCTAATTCATCTAAACCATCAGCAGATGCACACTCTCCGCTCGCACACAGGTCTACATCCTGATTGAATAACCATTTGTAACCTAATGTCCCATATATAGCGAAGTTAGGCTGTACATAATGCCCAAACTCAAGTTCTATTGGGACTGAGAAGTATTCAGTATCGAGATCATAATCTTTAGCATCGCCCCAGACATAACCAATCCCTAAAGATGTTGCCCCATAATTCGCGTTACGTTCAAAAAAACGATAACCTAATTTGGCATAAACTTCGGAATACTCCCAATCTGAAGACGCTTGGTACGTATAACCTACGCCGTAATTGACGTTATCAATATATTCAGCGGCATAGCCAATATCTACACCATGGTGGTTTTTATCTTCATCTAGGTAGATTGAGTCGATATTGGAACCTGCATAACCTAGATAAATTGCCCCTCTTTGATGTAGTTGGGTATTGTATTTTGTTTGCTCTAATTTGACTGGTTGAGCCTGAACAGGCTCTCCCATCGGTGCGGGTTCAGCATATTGAATTGGTAACGGATTTTCCTGAGTTTGGTTTGCATTTGCTGCCCCCATCATCAAACCCAAGACCCCAAATAAAAATAATTGTTTCATCATATGACCTTGTTGTTATGCGTATTTGCTAATCTAACAAAGTGAACAAAAATAATCCAACGACTTTCAAGCATTTCAGCGAGATATCCTGCCAAACAATACTTCTAAAGCAGAATTTCCAAGCTCATATGAAGACAGAAAAATTGATCATTCTAATCGTTTCAAAAATGTACCAGCAGTCAAAATCTCTCGTTAATATTTACGAAATCTTTGACCTCATTAATTCTAGGCACAACTTGATAGCCGCATCCTTGTGTGTTCCTTTTAAACAGCAGTAATTTAAAAAGTTGATAAAGCTTGAACAGGAAATAAAGAATCAGCCACAATGTTTTCCAAGGATTGAAGGACTTTCATCTTATTTAGCAGCTCTTCATCTTAAATTTTGATTTGTTCTAAATAGGCGAAATCCATCATTCGATCTATGCTTATTCTAAAAAAAATTGAACTCGATTGAGTGATGCATACATCACCACAGACTAAGGTATTAAAAGAAAAAACTTTTCTGCCTACAGAGAACTGTAATGATTATGATATAACGTCCGCCGTACTTTATAAAAATTGAGAGTCAATAATGACCATTCCACTTGAATATCAATATGATTCAAACTTCATGTTCAATATCAATGGCCACATTTGGCATCCGCATAATTATTTAGAAACTTGGATCGTATTGACTGAGCCAACTTTAAAGTCTTATGAGGGTAAATTACAACCTTGCGACTGCCATTTGATAGATTTTAAAAACATTCTAGAGCGAATCTATAACTTCTATCTTCCTGGTTTACGCGTCCTATCAACTAAAATCTTTTTTGTAGATCGCGACGAAAATGAATATATCATTGAGATTCAATATAATGGACAAGGCATCTTTAATACTCAATCCATCAACATTTTGAGTTTTCGTATGGAGCTTGCTGATTTTCAAGATCATCGCATACGTAAAGTACGGGAACTGCTCAACAACTTGGTTGCATAAAATGCAATGTAATAAAGCTGGTCATTATTAATTTTATTTTTAGAAGTTATGAAATTGATCACTCGCACTACAACGATTCTTCGTTGAAAGTGAGCAATATAATCTCAGTATAGACACAGAGTAACCTTATCTTACTACGCCCTGCATTTCACAACGCTCTTGTTGCAAACAGTAATACCAAAACTTACGGAAATAATGCTTAAAGAAGCAGCCCATATGAGCTGCAACTTCTTAGACATTGTGATTTCTTAAAACTTCTTCCACGTCATACTCGTGGTTGAATTATCACTTTTAGACTTTCCAAATACTTTCATCTGGTCGCCTGTATTACTCAAATCAGCACCGATGGTATACACAATACCATTCTGTGGATTCACCCAAGTTCCACTATTAAATTTATTCTTTGTTGACTCTTGCAAGTTAGTCATAATCTCCAGACCAAACAGAGACTTATTTTTCATGGTACCTGAGCACTTATTGCACACTTCTGAAGCCGCCGTACCTGATAATGCATATGATTTTGTAATTGAAGCACTATACAGTTGAGTTTTGGAATTTTTACGAATAGCAACTTCTGAAATGTAATGTCCCGTTTTATCATCTATAATCTTCCATGAACCTAATAAAGGATCTACAGGCATAGCTGCTACAAATTGGGTTGAACCAAACAAAATCGTCGAAGCAAATAAAATTTTAAATTTCATAAAATTGTCACGTATAAAAAAGCTTCGGGAGTATAGCAAAGGAATAATCTAAAAATCAGTCTGTTAGATAAAAAAATTCTATATAGCATAAGACAATATTTTCTTTTTTAATGATGTAGTAATCAAAAAAGTTTTATGATTTCAATTAAAAATGAGTCCAAATTTATGGAGATTTAAACTTAAACGAGATAAGCCCTAGAGTTTTCATTGCAAGTTCAAAATCAATCTGGATTATTTTTCACGCTTAATGAAAAAATATAAGTCGATTCCTTACAACAAGCCCCACTAAAGCGCCTCACACATCCCAATTAAAATTCTAAGTGATTCTTAATATTTCATTATATAAGTTCATAAATTCTACAAAAAAACCGCCTATAGGCGGTTTAACGAAGCTTACTTAGCATGGCGACCAAAGTGTATAAAATGACTGAATCTCAGATTCAAGAAATTCATCACCTTCAATGTCATATACAAAAGTTTTTTCTTCTAGCAAATGTTCACCATCCAGTTCAAATAGGTATTTCTTGAGGAAAGCTTTAAAACAATCCGCACGCTCAGGGAATACATGTTCGCCATCAGAAATGATCATAATCCACCTATAAGAACCAGAAAAAATATGATCGAATAATACAAAAGTGTGACGCAAATCACAATAAATTAATTGTAACCGAGACCATTCCAAATTTTTCTAACAACCCACTTTCAAATTTGCTTTAACTTAAGGAGGTAAAATTTGATAAATTTAGCAGCATAAGCGTATAGAAAATTTCATTGATAAATAAATAAATATTCAAAAAAATCAACTTAACACAATAATCCATATTTGTTACACATGCAACTTTTTTGTCTAATTATGTTAATTAAGTATCATTTTTCAAGTGATCATTTAAAATAAAGAAAACGATAAAAATCGGGGGTAATCAGTATGAATTTTGATACATTCTTTTCTGAGCGAGACCGAATGAATGCAATTGATGCAGCCAAAGCCATGGTCTTCCTTCCAGAAAATTGTTACTTTGTAGAAGAACCTAAGCCTGAAATTAACTTTTATTTAAATGATCAAAAAGAGATTATGGCAAAAGTTATTATTTCGTATAAAAATGATATTACTGAAATAATTACAGACAAACCATTTACACTTAAATTTCATGAAAAAGGGCTTAAGCAAACTTGGGAGTACATAGATACCAATATAAAAGATAGTTGGTTACTCTAAAAAATAAGATTAATAGTTCATAGCCCTCGCTTTTGCAGGGCTTTTCAACAAACTATATAGAAAATATTGATGTTCACTCTAGCACCTGATCAAAATTGTAAATTAGTCTAAAAGTTCCATTTTATTCATTTCTTGATTAGTGAACACATTTCATATTGTTCACCTATCGGCCATCAATTTTTATTATTTACTTTTTACATAAGTCACTCTGCCTCATGTATATTTAGCAATACTTGTGAAATGAGCAAATGAAACACAAGTCTATTTCTCAAACCTAAAATGCTGACAAGCTAAACTTAATTCAATGAGAAAACCCACCAGAAATAGGTGAGCTTTTTCCTACTAGCTCTATACAGCATTCGCATAAACGAAACCTGATGGATCTTCTTCATTTAACTTCCCTAAGAACACATTGAGTTCTTGTAGATCCTTGAATTTTATTCTTTTTATACTACCTACATTAAAGTGAATCATTACACTAAAAGGACCATCACTCTTCACTTCCATATATTGAATGAGATCTGTATTCACTATGATGTCGTTTACCTTTAAGAACATATCAGTACGGTCTGTAATTTTAGATATTCAACAATATATACCAATATTCATATATATCTATATCTCAATCCATCACCCAAGACTAAATACTTACAAAAAATAAGACATTCTTGATCATTTCATCCGAGATGGATCATCCTAAAGTTGTATATAGTTGTAAATAAGGATCTTATTCCGCGTAAAACTCTTCATTTGACATAAAACCTAAGTAAGTAATACTGGTAGTAAAGATGTCCATGATGTGTGGATGACCATTATTCTCTAACCATTCTTTGCCTAACATTGAAAATTGCTTAACCAAGGATGCATTAATATTTTCATACTTTTCTTCCATAGGAAGGTAGACCACATAATTCTTAGGAATCGGATTGCTATCTTGTAAGAAATTCAGATTAAGCATGTACCAATGTAATTTTTTAGTCGTCATTTTTTGTTCTCGAATCGTTAGCTCATATCTTCTATATTATACGACGATCACACCATACTAGATTTATTTGCTTGTAACTTCCCCATTCTATAAAGCCGATCCAATTGATTAAACTTTAACATTTACAGTTTCATTTTAATTTCTGTAATTCTTGCAAAAAGTGATCCAAGCCAGCTTGTGTGCCAAAATTTAAAACTAATTCCTCTGATCTCCCCATAAAGAAGATCGACACGCAGCATTCGCTTCTATTGACATGTGTATTTGTGATTAAATCTGTATTAATTAAATGATCATCATGTTTATAAAACATTTTCTTCTTCTCGTTATGCAGTCATAGAAAATAATTTATACCATAATTTGAAATGCCCATACAGGATACGAGCCTGTAACTTATTCTTAAGTTTAATCTTCTTTCCCACTATGCTAATGACGTATACGGTGGAGATTCAATTTAAACACTAAGTGTAAGAGGATCGACATAAAAAAAGGCCTACTCTACGGACCAAAGCAGACCAAACTCTGAAGACACTATCAGGGCGTCGAATTTGTCGCAATTTTGCATAAATATGAATATTCACGCAAGTTAAAAAACTATTCCTTTCTCAAATAAAGATAATTAACTATATTTATTAAGCTGGAAATCCTAGGAGTTCAACTAATTCAAACGCATGTAATGCTAATTTTAAAATAAAAAAACTCATCTTTCGATGAGCTTTTTTTATTGGTTAGATGAGTATGAAAATATCATTTTCACGTTTTGCAATGACATAACCTTCACATAAAAACTGGGCCGCATCTTCAGAAGATTTAAAATTCAATGCCTCCTCAATTTTATGCGTAACGTATCTGGTCGTTATTGATGGATCTCGATAATCGGCTCCAAGACCACCAGTCACAAATATTTTTCTATCTTCCTGAAGCGAATCTTCTTTCAGTAAAAAATACATAACAATCCCTTTTGTAATAGTTTTATAAATAAAAGCCCACCAGTATGTGGTCTTCTCAGAACATCGACCCTCAATAATTCCTTGGCCGAAATGCAGAGTTTGAAGTCCATTGCGTCAAAATTTCGTCAATCATACTTCAATCACTCCTAAGACATATTAATCATCCCTCATTTAAATGCAAGTTTTTCTCAATAAGTAACTAACCTTTATGATTCACTTTTCACATAATTAATTTCATTTGAAGGTGTTTTAGCTATAGCTTTATACCCTGATCGGCAACCTTCTAGTGTGACAATGGAGAGTTTTACCCAGCAATTTAGGAGGATAAGGAGTTGTCTGATACATATGTTTATTTAGAGCAAAACTCTAAGCTTTTTAAATTTTTCTAAAAAAAAATGTTCAGATAATTTTCATCATCTGAACATTATGGGCAGTTTTATTCAGTAATTTAATTCAGTTTTGAAACATAAATCTCGTAATGAGGATGTTCATTCTTATTTGAAATTACTTCATCTACTAGGTACTTTTCAACAATTCCATCGGGCAATGAATGGTGAAGAAAATCCCCCTCCTCTACTGGTGTTTTAACATCTTTACTGGTGATCATTATTGAATCGACGATACAACTTTTTAAAACTAACTCTTCTTCTGTACCGTTTTTTATTAATTTTAAATCTATTCTATTCATCACTTTAGGTCTCCATTAAGTGATTAATTTATTCTAAATAAATCAATATGATTATTAGCATTCTGATATTAGGCTGTAAAGCAAATTTGATCACATTTCACACACAACATTGTTTCAATTTATTTTTTAATTTTACTATTTGATATATTTTTTCTTATAAGAATTCGCGATCATATTGTAATAGTTGTATCTAAAGGGACGTGTTGGTTTTACTTGATCATTTTTGTGAATTTTCTTTAATCCTTTCGATCTCAAATTATATCTTCTATTGATAGGCTAAACTCGTTATATTGCCCCATATATTCGCAAGAATGATCAATCAATTCTCTAAAGGGAAATTTGAGCCTAATGCCTTGCTCTTCTTCTCTAGTGGTAATTTTGGACTCTAATTTTTTTAAAATATCTAGGCAAAACAAAAAGCCCACTTTTGAAGTGGGCTTTAAGTTGCTGAATTAACAGCTATATTTGGTAGGCATATCCAGACTCGAACTGGAGACCTCTACGATGTCAAAGCCTGAATATTATTTTTAAAATCATAAAATTACTTAGAAACAGACGCAAAGTTGTCGCAGATCAGCAAAATAGCTATAAGGGTGGGGAATTTTGGAAG
>NZ_JBSYVT010000048.1:0-19580 GCF_054112845.1 Acinetobacter sp. NigerLNRRAM0016 | reverse complement strand
GTATTGTATTGTTTGCCTTTACGCGACCGATTGACCCCACCAAAGTTGAAGCCAATTATCTGGAACAGGTCGACCCGCAAATTTATGCGCTGTTAAATGGTGAAATGCTGACGCCTCCGCCAGAAGTGGATGAACAGTTGGTCGATGCCGCTATTGTTGAAGCCATGCAAATGGAACAACAGTATCAGGCACAGAACAACAGTGTGACTGCTCAACCCTTCTCTTTGGAACGGGATAGCACCTTTGAACAAAGTCATGGGCATTTTGATACTTCACTGATTGACCGTAAATGGGATCGTATGAACCCACGCTATAAACAACGCTTGTTGATGGTCTTTAAAATCATGAAAGAACGTCATAACTATGAGCTGGTTTTACTAGAAGGTTATCGTAGCCCTGCGCGTCAAAATATGCTGTCTGGCAACAAGAACACCACCCGTGCCAAAGCTTTTCAGAGCTATCACCAATTTGGTCTGGCTGCGGATGTGGCTTTTAAACGGGATGGTAAAGTCGTAATTTCAGAACGTGACCCTTGGGCTTGGAAAGGCTATCAATTGTATGGTGAAGTTGCGGAATCGGTCGGTTTAACATGGGGTGGACGCTGGAAGTCTATACACGATTATGGTCATACCGAGTACCGTATGCCGGGTTTGAAGAAAACAGCAGAAATGGCAGAAAAACTGACCACCGAAGGACAACTTTTAGCACAAGAGTTGAATTAATCAATCGCTCAATTAGATCAACTACACATCAAGCCACATCGTTTTAAAATATAGATGCCAACAAAAAGCCCTATTGAGTAATAGGGCTTTTTCCAAAACTGGGTTGTCTGTTTTGGCATTGTTACTTAAACACTTTTATTTTTTAAATTGAGTGCAAGCGCATTTGGTACACGGGGGTAAACGATCAGTACCAATTTCTAAGTAGACGCGACGTCCGCATTGAACACAAAAATAGAAACCTGTTCCAGGTTGTTCGCCAGCAGTTACCATTTTGGTTCTCCTTATGTTCTTTTAGAAATGGTATCCCTAGTATAACGCGCTTATGCTGAATGTCTATTGATCATTTCAAAAAATAATGGCGTCATAAGTGTAAGAAATGATGTATTCAAAAAATTGGTGAACTAACTAAAATTTAATCATCAAAGTGAATATTTGATTACTTTGCGATCATAAATAATGCTTTAGATCTCATTTCCCCTATTTCCTAAGCGTTTTGATGATGAACACTCGCTCTAAGTTTCAAATACTATTAAGCGTTCCAATCTGTTTTTTATGCTCTTGAATCCTTTTCT
The DNA here is from genome assembly GCF_054112845.1 of Acinetobacter sp. NigerLNRRAM0016. Classification (NCBI taxonomy): domain Bacteria; kingdom Pseudomonadati; phylum Pseudomonadota; class Gammaproteobacteria; order Moraxellales; family Moraxellaceae; genus Acinetobacter; species Acinetobacter sp. NigerLNRRAM0016. The sequence goes on along the minus strand of NZ_JBSYVT010000048.1, from coordinate 18,286 downwards.
TCATGCAAATAAAAAGCCCTATCTTATGTGACAGGGCTTGATTCAAAACAGCGGATAACTGTTTAGTGTTTGCGGCTTAGGCATTCTTACTATTGAATTGATTGCCAAGGCATTTGGTACACGGAGGTAAACGATCTGTACCAATTTCTAAATAGGTGCGGTGTCCGCATTGAATACAAAAATAGAAGCCTGTTCCAGGTTTTTCGCCAGCAGTTACCATTTTTGTTCTCCATGTGTTTTAGAAATGGTGAACAGAGTATAGACAAGCTTTTGAGATTGTAGAGTCTATTTTGTGACCGCAGAGGTCAGAATATTATTAATTGAACACCTAATAGCTACCCGACCCATCCCTTCAAACTTTCGATATCAGAATTAAATATTTTATTATTTTTCAAATTATCTAAGATTATATTTTTTTCTTGGTTGATATATTCACATTGAAAAGTTTTACAACCTAGTGCAAGCCTTAAATTACGATACAAATAAGCCCCATTTCATGGGGCTTTCGTTTAAAATAACAAAACACCTTAACCCATAAAATTATTCAAATTAAATACAGAAATAAAAATAATTCATTAACTTATCTACGAAAATTAATCTAATCCTTATCACTCACTATACTGTCAATTTTTATTTCAGATGAACTCGGAATTTCAGGGAAATTAACTCTTCCAATAGCATTCAAAATTGCTTTTCTACACTGTTTTGAGAAACGAGCATTTTTATTATCATGTAAATATCTCGCAACTACAAAAAGATCAGGAGTAAAAATTAACGCTGTTGAACTTACAGATGCAGCCGAAATGCACTTTTCAGTAAATGGGTTTTGTCTCTCAATTAAAGGAACCAAACGATAAGCATTTCCAAAAAGTACTGATTTTGCAGGTACTAATACCTCTTCTCGCTGTAAATCTTCATGAATATTCAGAGCCAATTGCCTTAACTTATCAATATTTACAGCCTTATTGTCTTTTCCTTCAACTTCTCCAATTAAACGCCCCTCTTCTGACTCAAAAACTGCATCAAATTCAGAATCAGCATCCTCATATTGAGACACAGAAAACCCTAAAATTTTTAATGCATCTAATATTGCAAATTCCAGAGGTTTTCCTTTTTCAAATAATAAATTTCTTAATTTACTTAGCTGGTTTATTTTTTCTAAGATTTCTTCTTTTTCCGTAGATATTTTTCTTAATTTTTCCTCTAAAATAAGTAATTTATTATTTTCCACCTCTTCACTCTTCAACCTAAATTGATCAACCTTTACCCAATCTGGTTCTACTGTTAAATCACCTTCTTGCTTAACTGCTTTCTCCAAACTTACTATTTGTTTAATAAAGTTATGAGAAAATTGTTGACCTATTAGACTCCACTCTTCTTGCTCTTCATCAAAAAAGGAATCATCTGAAAAATTTATATTAGGCAAACCTATTAAAGCTCCATTTGAATTACTTGCATTCAAAATAAAACCTACTGTTTTATCTCCATGTTTAGTTTGCAAGCAAGGTACAACGGCTCCTTCAACTAATACTTGATATGAGGAATTGTCACCAAGGCTAGTCCAATAGGTAGATACTACTTCTGATTTTTTAGGTGCTAATTTTATTTCCTTACCTTTCGAATTTGTAATTTTCAACTTAATAGGCAACATATCATAATTAGTATATGAGGCTACTATTCTAGTAGTTTGCCTATTTTTTCCAGTACCAGAATATTGTTTTTCTCCTGTTGCTATAAATACCTCTTGCAACTTATCTAAGAAAACAACTACTAACTTCCCATGATCCATTGCTGTTTTTATTTCTCTTTTCCAGTGCTCTGTTTTAGATTTCAGAGTAAAGGAATCGTAATCCGAAAGGCTTTTTTTCCCTTGAAAATAATCGCCCCCTCTAAATAAGTAATCACTAATATCAGGTTGGATTAGGATTATATCCCAGTCCAACAACGAGGTCTCTGAACCAAATTCACAATATTCAGTATCTTCTCCATATAAAGAAAAGCCAATTGTTAAAATTTTCTTTTTCGCCATTTTATATATCTTTAAATAAAAAACCCCACTCTAAAGTAGGGCTTTTTTTAAACAATTTCAAATACTTTAAATTAAGCTGTTAATTGCTCTTTCTCTTCTTGGCTTTCCAAAAAGTCCTGAGCAAAACGCTGAAGTACACCACCTGCTTCATATACAGACACTTCTTCTTCTGTATCTAGACGGCAAGTTACAGGTACTTCCACAACTTCATTTTTGCCATCTGCCGTTGCACGCTCAATCACTAAAGTTAAAGTCGAACGTGGCGCAATGTTACCAATCACGCTATAAAGCTCAGTACCATCCAGCTTTAAAGTATTACGGTTTACACCTGCTTTAAACTCAAGTGGTAACACACCCATACCCACCAAGTTAGTACGGTGAATACGCTCAAAACCTTCCGCAACAATCGCTTCTACACCTGCAAGGCGTACACCTTTCGCAGCCCAGTCACGGCTAGAACCTTGACCATAATCCGCACCCGCAATGATGATTAACGGTTGCTTACGGTTCATGTAAGTTTCAATCGCTTCCCACATACGCATCACTTCGCCTTCTGGCTCTACGCGTGCTTTCGAACCTTGTTTCACAGTACCGTCAGAACGACGTACCATTTCGTTAAACAATTTTGGATTGGCAAAAGTTGCACGTTGTGCGGTTAAGTGGTCACCACGGTGCGTTGCATATGAGTTGAAGTCTTCTTCAGGCACACCCATTTTGTGTAGGTATTCACCTGCCGCAGAGTCCATCAAGATTGCATTCGATGGAGACAAGTGATCTGTGGTGATGTTGTCACCCAAAATTGCCAAAGGACGCATATTTGCCAAAGTACGTGGCGCAGCCAATGCACCTTCCCAGTACGGCGGACGGCGAATATAAGTACTTTGTGGACGCCAGTCGTAAAGTGGGCTTTCCGCTTGCTCAACTTCGCCTAAGTCAAACATTGGAATGTAGACTTTACGGAATTGTTCAGGCTTCACCGCTTCTTTAACCAGCGCATCAATTTCAGCATCAGACGGCCAAATATCTTTCAGGTAAATTGGATTACCGTCTTGGTCTGTACCCAGTGCATCTTTTTCGATGTCAAAACGGATCGTACCCGCAATGGCATACGCTACAACGAGCGGTGGAGATGCCAAGAAGGCTTGTTTTGCATATGGATGGATACGACCATCGAAGTTACGGTTACCCGAAAGTACCGCAGTGGCATACAAGTCACGGTCAATGATTTCTTGCTGGATTTTTGGATCAAGTGCGCCTGACATACCATTACAGGTTGTGCAAGCATATGCCACAATACCAAAGCCCAGTTTCTCAAGATCACTCAAGACGCCCGCTTCTTCCAAATACAACGCAGCCGCTTTAGAACCTGGTGCAAATGAAGATTTCACCCACGGTTTACGCACCAAACCCAGCTCATTGGCTTTACGAGCCAACAAACCAGCAGCAACGGTGTTACGTGGGTTTGAGGTGTTGGTACATGAAGTAATTGCAGCAATGATGATGGCACCATCTGGCATTAAACCATCGGTACGCTGTTCAACCACACCAGCAATACCTTTCTCTTTCAAGTCAGCCGTAGAAACACGAGCATGCGGATTTGATGGGCCAGCGATGTTACGGGTTACGGTAGAAAGATCAAAACGAAGTACACGTGGATACTCAGCTTTGGTCATGTCTGATGCCCAAAGACCTACTTCTTTCGCGTATTGTTCAACCAATGCCACTTGTGCATCTTCACGACCTGTTAGGCGTAAGTAGTCAATCGTGTTTTGGTCAATGTAGAACATTGCCGCAGTTGCGCCATATTCTGGAGTCATGTTGGAAATCGTGGCACGATCACCCACTGACATGCTGTCTGCACCTTCACCAAAGAATTCGAGGTAAGCACCCACCACACGCTCTTTACGCAAGAACTCAGTCAATGCCAATACGATATCCGTAGCCGTGATGCCCGCTTGACGTTGACCAACAAATTCAACACCAATAATGTCTGGTAGACGCATCCAAGATGCACGACCCAACATGACATTTTCAGCTTCTAAGCCACCGACACCGATAGAAATGACACCTAAAGCGTCCGTATGTGGGGTGTGTGAATCCGTACCTACGCACGTATCTGGGAAAGCTACACCATCACGCGCCTGAATCACTGGAGACATTTTCTCCAAGTTGATTTGGTGCATAATGCCGTTCCCCGCAGGAATCACATCGACATTTTCAAATGCAGTTTTGGTCCACTCAATAAAGTGGAAACGGTCTTCATTACGACGGTCTTCTACCGCACGGTTTTTCTCAAACGCGTCTGGGTCAAAACCACCGTATTCCACTGCCAATGAATGATCGACAATTAATTGAGTTGGTACCACTGGATTGACTTTAGATGGATCGCCACCTTTGTCTGCAATTGCATCACGCAAACCTGCAAGGTCAACCAATGCAGTTTGACCCAAGATGTCATGACACACTACACGTGCAGGATACCAAGGGAAATCCAGATCCTGACGGCGTTCAATCAATTGTGTTAAGTATGCAGTTAAATTTTCTGCATCTGCGCGACGAACCAACTGTTCCGCCAACACTTTAGAGGTGTATGGCAATGTCGCATAAGCACCAGGCTGAATATCTTCAACGGCTTGGCGTACATCATAGTAAGCTAATGATGTGCCTGGCAATGTCTTACGATATTGGCTATTCATTAAACACGCTCTGCTAATGGTTTAAATTCGAGGTTTTCAGGACCTGTGTAGTTCGCGCTTGGACGGATAATTTTGCCATCTTGACGCTGTTCAATCACGTGTGCTGACCAACCTGCGGTACGCGCAATCACGAATAATGGGGTGAACATCGCTGTTGGAACACCCATCAAGTGGTAGCTCACCGCACTGAACCAGTCGAGGTTCGGGAACATGTTTTTCACTTCTTTCATCACGGCTTCTAAACGTTCCGCGATCAAATACATTTTTTTGTTTTCTTGAGCATCTGCCAGTTCAAGTGCCACTTGCTTGATCACTTCGTTACGTGGGTCAGCAATGGTGTAAACCGGGTGACCAAAACCAATCACCACTTCTTTGTTTTCTACACGCTTACGGATGTCCGCTTCTGCTTCATCGGCATTGTCATAACGCTGTTGAATCACAAATGCAACTTCGTTCGCGCCACCGTGTTTCGGACCACGTAATGCACCAATTGCCCCTGCGATAGTTGAGTACATGTCTGAACCTGTACCTGCAATCACACGTGACGTGAAAGTAGAAGCATTGAACTCGTGCTCTGCGTACAAAATTAATGAGGTATGCATCGCTTGAATCCATTGTTCACATGGTTTTTCACCGTGTAACAAATGCAGGAAGTGTGCCCCAATTGAGTCATCATCAGTTTCAACTTCAATGCGTTTGCCGTTGTGGCTGAAGTGGTACCAGTACAGCAACATTGAACCGAAAGATGCCATTAATTTGTCTGCGATGTCACGTGCACCTGCATAGTTATGGTCTTCATGTTCTGGGGTTAAACAACCTAGAACTGAAACACCGGTACGCATCACGTCCATTGGATGTGCATACGGCGGAAGCTGTTCTAAAGCCGCTTTAAGTGATGATGGTAAGCCACGAAGTGCTTTTAATTTGTTTTTATAGGCTTTCAGTTCAGCTTTGTTGGGTAATTTGCCGTGGACCAAAAGGTAAGCCACTTCTTCAAATTCACTTTGACCTGCAAGGTCTAAAATGTCGTAACCACGGTAGTGCAAGTCATTACCACTACGACCTACGGTACACAGTGCAGTATTCCCCGCAACTTGTCCGCTTAGTGCAACTGACTTCTTTGGCTTAAATCCTGTTGTTGTAGCATTCATAAGATCTTCCTTCTTCCATTGGGTGGATCAAATCATTGTGATTCATCGTGACTGCTGTATTTCCTGTGCGGACACGATGAATGGTCCAGTTAATTGTGTTGTTATTTATTTTTTACAAAAGAGGCATCAAGATATTGTTCAAACGCATGGTAGTTAATGCGGTCATACAATTCTTGGCGCGTTTGCATGGTGTCGACCACGTTCTTTTGCGTACCTTCTTTACGTAATGTGGTGTACACGTTTTCTGCTGCCTTGTTCATGGCACGGAATGCAGAAAGTGGATACAGTGCAATGCTCACATCCGCAGAAGCCAATTCTTCTGTGGTGAATAATGGCGTAGAACCAAATTCAGTAATGTTCGCCAAAATAGGCACATGGGTCGCAGTAGCAAATTGCTTGTACATCGCCAATTCAGTAATCGCTTCTGGGAACAACATGTCCGCGCCTGCTTCAATATAAGCCCCAGCACGGTCAATTGCTGCTTGCAAACCTTCTACCGCTAAAGCATCGGTACGCGCCATAATCACAAACTTATCATCACCACGTGCATCCACAGCAGCTTTAATGCGGTCTACCATTTCTTGTTGTGAAACAATGGCTTTGTTTGGACGGTGACCACAACGTTTTGCACCGACTTGGTCTTCAATGTGCATCGCTGCTGCACCAAACTTGATTAATGCTTTGGTGGTACGTGCAATGTTAAATGCAGATGCGCCAAAACCTGTATCTGCATCCACCAACAATGGCAAGTCGCAAACATCGGTAATACGACGTACATCAGTAAGAACGTCATCAAGGTTGCTAATGCCTAAGTCAGGTAGACCTAGAGAACCTGCCGCAACCCCGCCGCCAGATAAATAAATCGCTTTGTAGCCTGCACGCTTTGCCAATAAGGCATGATTGGCATTGATGGTGCCGACGACTTGTAAAGGATGCTCGCTAGCGACTGCATCACGGAATTTCTGTCCTGCTGATAACGTTGACATAAGTTCTCCCTCTCTCCTCACGATTAAGAAATATGTTGCTGAATATTTTGATAGGATGCGGCAATGTGACGACGCATCAGTAACTCCGCCAGTTCCGCATCACCTTCGGCAATGGCATCTAAAATACGGATATGTTCTGACAAGGCTCTGTGTGGACGATTTGGGGTTTTGGAATACTGAATTCGGTACATCCGAATCAAGTGATACAACTCATCACACAACATCTTTTCTAGGGTTTTATTTCCACAGTTTTTGATAATGCAGTAATGAAAATCATCCTGACCTTCTTGTAAGTAATATCCTTTACCTTCTTTAAAATCTGGGTCCTGTGCATGCATATGCAGCACTTCACGCAAGTTTAGAATCTGTTGCTTATCGATGCTTTGTGCCGCCAAACGACAAGCCAGTCCTTCCAAGTTTTCACGAATTTGATATAGCTCGAACAATTGCTGATGCGACAAGGACACCACACGTGCACCCACATGCGCAGTTCGTTCCACCAATTTTTGCCCTTCTAGGCGGTGAATGGCTTCACGTAAAGGACCTCGACTAATGCCATACACACGAGCCAGCTCAGGTTCAGAAATCTTGCTACCCGCTGCAATTTCACCACTGACAATTGCAGTTTGAATCTTTCTGAAAATTTGGTCTGTTAAAGTCGCAGTAGCGGCTTGTTTTGTCTGCGTAGACAGCTCTTCGGTTAGCATATTGTCAACAATCAATTCAATTATTAGCTAAAATAAGCACAAATAAATTAAAATGCAACAAGATTGTCAACAACTTTGGTATTAGAGTTGCAAACCTTCTTAAAGATAACTTGACAAAAATGGAGTAGAATCATGGCTGGCTTCCGTTCTAGAGATGTTGCATCACCACATCTCAATAAATTATTTTAATTCAATGTTTTAAATCTTATTCCCATGCTTTTTCCGTGATAGAACTGCAATTTTTATAACAATGTCATGACCTGCTCTAACCACACTAGGTTTCAGTCAAATCACGCAGTCGTCCCGAATGACCCTTGAGTTTTATTGTCGACACTTCAGTTTTTGTTTTGCTCTATCTGTTATGCCGTAATCAAAAAAAAGCCTCAAGGAAATGCTTGAGGCTTTTGTTACCATTTATATGCTGTGTGACTTATTTCGCCTTTTGTAAGCGCAAGGCATTTAACACCACTGACAGGGAGCTAAGTGACATTGCCACCGCGGCTAACATCGGGGTCAATAACAAGCCAGTCAATGGATAGAAAATCCCTGCTGCCACGGGTACACCCAAGCCGTTATAAACAAAAGAAAAGGCAAGGTTTTGTTTCATGTTATGCACACCGAGTTTCGCCATATGCACCGCATCGGCTGCGCCACGGATATCGCCTTTGACCAAGGTCACTTGCGCTGTCTGTTTGGCAATATCAGTGCCATTGCCCATGGCAATCCCGACATTGGCTTGCGCCAGTGCTGGCGCATCGTTAATGCCATCACCCGCCATGGCGACAATTTTGCCCTGTACCTGATACTGTTTCACAATTTCCAATTTTTCAGTTGGCGTACAGTTGCCATATACATGCTGAATCCCCAGTTCTTTTGCGACTAACTGTGCATTCTGCTCATGGTCACCTGTCGCCATCACCACTTCAATGCCATCAGCCATCAATTGCTGAATGACCTCTTGCGCATTGGATTTAATCGCATCGTGAATTGAAATATACGCCAGCACTTCTTGGCTATTGCTCAAGAAACTGATGACATTACCTGCTGCACGCTGTTGATCCAATTGCGTTTGTATAGCAGGGTCTAAACCAATACCGAGTTGTTCCAGCAACTTTTGACTGCCTATATATAGGGTTTGTTCGCCAATCTGACCTTTCACGCCAAAGCCTGTGACATCTTCAAAGTCTTCCACTTTCAGCAATTGCTGGGCAGGCACAATTTGCATCAGGGTTTGTGCAATTGGATGACTTGAAAACTGCTCGATCGAAGCAATCCACTGTTCCACTTGCGCCTGTTCCACATTGGAACTGAGTAATCGAATTTCTTTCAGACTCGGCTTGCCTTCAGTCAAAGTTCCTGTTTTGTCGACAATCAGCGTATTGACCTTGCTTAAGGCTTCAATCGCTTCTGCATCTTTAAACAAGACCCCTTTCTGTGCTGCCCGACCTGTAGTAGCCATGACCGACATCGGAGTAGCTAAACCCAGCGCACATGGACAGGCGATAATCAGCACGGCCACGGCACACATCAAGGCCAAGTCAAACTGTGCACCACCAAATACCATCCAAGCGACGAAGGTCAAAGCACTAATGAGCAGCACCACAATCACAAAATATTTGGCAAATACATCGGCGAGACGTTGTAACGGTGCTTTGGAACGTTGTGCTTCCGCCACGGTCTGAATCATTTTCGCTAAAGTGGTATTCGCTCCTACCGCGGTCGTTTGAATGCGGATACTGCCTTGCTGATTGACTGTCCCACCAATCACCGTGTCATGTATCTGCTTTTTCACAGGTACAGGTTCACCGGTCATCATGGCTTCATCAACATAGGTTTTACCTTCCACCACCACACCATCCAGTGGAATCTGCTCACCTGAGGCAATCTGTAATATATCCCCCTGCTTGACCATGCTAATTTCAACTTCTACCACCTGATCGGCTTGTACCAATTTGGCAGTATTCACTTGCAGTTTTAGCAAGGCTTTGAGCGAGTCGGCAGTTTTGGCACGTGCTTTCAGCTCCATGATCTGACCGAGCAAGCTCAAGGACACAATCATACACGCTGCTTCAAAATACACCGCCACGCCATGCCCTGTTTTGGCTGCCATCGGAATCAAGCTTGGGAAGATGGTCGCCACGACACTATAAATATAGGCGGCTAACACCCCAACCCCAATCAAGCTCCACATATTTAAGTTACAGGTTTTATAGGAAGTCCAGCAACGTTCAATAAACGGTTTACCCGCCCACAGCACCACAGGGGTTGCCAGTACCAGTTCAATCCACGGTTGAATATGCGGTGAAATAAAACTGTGAATATGCGAACCCATCGCCATGACAAACACAATTAAAGTCAGCGGCAAGGTCAGCCAAAAACGATGACTAAAATCGACCAGTTCAGGGTTGGGCCCATCATCTAAAGTCGGTTGCATCGGCTCCAGCGCCATACCGCAAATTGGACAGGTGCCTGGCCCCTTTTGCACAATTTCAGGGTCCATTGGACAAGTATAATCCATATCTGCCGCACCTTCAGGAACAGGGCGCTGATCATGCGGAATTAAATAAAATTCAGGATCCGCCTTAAACTTATCCAAACAAGATGGATTACAGAAATAATAAGTTTGCTGTTGATAATCCGTTTTGAGTTCTGTGTTTGGGTCAACCGTCATGCCACAAACGGGATCAATAAAGGCTGATGCTCCTGACTGGGCATGTTGCTGATGTGCGTGTTTCCCGCCACCACAGCAACCTGTTTTGGCAGGTTCTGGCTCAGGCTTCGGTGCACAACAACTTGATTTTGATTCGGCTTTTACTGTTTCAGGAGTTTTAGATTCCGTACCACAACATGTTGAGGCTTTCTTCTCTTCTGGTTTAGAAGCACCACAACATCCTAATGCTTTTGCAGGCTTTTCTTCCTCTGTCGGAACATAGCTTTCAGGTGCAGCGATAAATTTTTGCTGACATTTTTCACTGCAAAAATAATAGTTTTTGCCCTGCCATTCGCTATGCGGTTTACTCAAATCAGTGACCGTCATGCCACATACAGGGTCAATAAAGCTTTCTGCTTTTGACGCCTCACTTTGCTGGTGTTTGCTCGCACAACCACACCCTTTTGATGCAGCGCCCATGCTTTCTGCTTCAGGTTGGACTGAACTATCCGCTTGCTCAGTTTGCGCTTTGCTACAACAAGAACTTTGCGCTTTTTCTGAAGCTAAATAAGCCTCAGAATGGTCTACGAATTTGTTTAAGCAGCCAGCACTACAGAATAAATATCGAACCGATTGATATTCATAGGCATGTGGAGAATCCTCTGCAACCGTCATTCCACAAACAGGATCAATGGTCACCACTGTTGGCAATTTTTTTTCTTTGGAACAGCAAGAGCTTTTGTGTTGCTCGTTCATCGGACTCACCATTTTCATTCTCGATTGTGTTAGCATAAAGTCTGTACCTAGGTACTGAGTCAAGCCTTTTGGAGATTATTTTATGCTCACTATCGGCAAACTAGCAAAACACTGCCATGTGAATGTAGAAACCATTCGTTATTATCAACGCATTGGTCTGATGCGCATTCCAGAAACCACTCAAAATTATCGCTATTACAATCAACAAGATATTGAAACCTTAAGCTTTATCCAGAAAGGCAAAGATGCCGGTTTGCAACTCAGTGAAATTCAGGATTTATTACATTTACAACTGGATGATCGGGAAAAAGTACGGGAAGTCATTCAGCAACGACTGGAAAAAATTGACCAGCGTATTCAAGAATTGAATGCCTTAAAACAGCGCCTGTCCAGTTGGGTCGATGAATGTAAAACCACGGAAAGTAGCTGTTGTCCAATCTTACAAGCGCTTAAAAATGACAACAAAATTTAATCATCACTACTGACGTCCTTCGCTTATAAAAATAGTGCATAGCCATGACCACTGAACTGATTCAACTTCGAAAGCATCTTAGAAAAAAACGCCGCCATGTTTCACCGATCCGGCAAAAACATGCTGAACAACACATCTTAAATCGGCTGAGACACCTACCCGACTTTAAACATGCCGCGCAGGTGGGTATTTATTTGCATGCTTTTGGCGAAATTCAGACGCGTAAAATCATTGAATATTGCTTTCATCAAAAGAAATCTGTGTATTTACCCATGATTTGTAATATGAATCAGCGCTTGGTTTGGGTCAAAATTTCACAGCATCAATTTTATAATCAACGTTTTTCTTATCATCCACTCGGCATGCAAGAACCCATGGCTAGTCGCGGGCAACATGTATCACATTTAGACTTGCTGATTATGCCCTTACTGGCCTGCGACCCCTTCGGCACACGGATTGGCATGGGTGGCGGTTTTTATGACAAAACCTTGGCCTCTGCCCCTTACCATCGCCCATTCCGCTTAGGTTTGGCGCATCACTTCCAGTTGGTGCCGCAGACCTTAACGCGGGAAAAATGGGATCAACCCTTAGATGCACTGCTCATGCCCCAACAATTTTTACGCTTCAAACGTTAAAATTGGTATTTCTGACTGTTGCGAATACTTAAAAATCACATATTTAGTCATTTTTTATACATTTTATATTGACCTGCCCTTGTATTTTTTGAAATACCCATCACTATAAAAAACATGGCAACACCGTTGTCACTCATTAGGAGTGCCCATGTCTGAAATTATTATGAATCAAGAAACCTTAGAGCCTCAGGTTCCAAGTGTATTACCGCTTTTAGCGTTACGTGACGTGGTGGTTTACCCGCACATGCAAATCGCGCTATTTGTAGGTCGTGAAAAATCGATCAATGCAGTTGATGTGGCTCGTAACAGTGACAATCTCGTATTTGTAGTTGCTCAGAAAGATTCTCTGACAGAAGAAATTGATCACGACAACTTATATCAATACGGTACGGTCGCGAAGATTGTGCAAGTTGTGAATCATGAAAATGATGAAAACTGTATAAAAGTATTAATTGAAGGTCTACATCGTTCTAAGCTAGAAAAAATCATTGATGAAAATGATTATCTCACTGCTGAACATGCCCTGAGCCCAATGTCGATTCACATTGACGAACAAACGCAAGAAACACGTGTTCAAGAGTTACGTACCCTGTTTGCTCAATATGCTGAAGCAAAATTACGCAATGCCCGTGAACTGGTTGCCGCAGCCAACAAAATTGAAGATTTATTGCAATTGTTGTTCTTCGTTGCAACCCGTGTACCTCTTAACATTGATGTGAAGCAAAAATTCCTTGAGCACGATGAATTTGAAGCACATTTACAAGAGTTGATGACTTATTTGTTGCAACAGTCTGAAGAGCAACAAATTGAACAAACCCTGCATGACTCTGTAAAACGTCAAATGGAGAAAAACCAGCGCGAATACTTCCTCAATGAAAAGATGAAGGTGATTCAGCGTGAACTTTCTGACATGAATGGCGGTGCAGAAGATGACGTTGCGGAAATTGAAAAACGTCTTGCAGAAGCGGATTTACCGGAACATGTCCGTAAAAAAGCAGAAGCAGAATTTCGTAAGCTGAAAGCCATGCAACCAGCTTCAAGTGAAGCGGCTGTAGTTCGCAATTACTTAGAGGTGATTTTAGATACACCTTGGAATAAAGCCAGCAAAGTCAGCATCAATCTTGCAAAAGCACAAGAAATTCTCGATGCAGATCATTATGGCCTAGATGACGTGAAAGACCGTATTGTGGAATATCTTGCAGTACAATCACGCGTGAAAAAGCTCAAAGGTCCAATCCTGTGCTTAGTCGGGCCTCCGGGTGTAGGTAAAACTTCACTGGGTGAATCTGTCGCAAAAGCAACAGGCCGTGAGTTTGTACGTATGGCACTGGGTGGCGTACGTGACGAAGCGGAAATCCGTGGTCACCGTCGTACCTACATCGGGGCGATGCCGGGTAAAATCGTACAGTCGCTAACAAAAGTTGGCGTGAAGAACCCATTGTTCTTGCTCGATGAAATCGACAAGATGGCGCAGGACTACCGTGGTGATCCTGCATCTGCATTGCTTGAAGTACTTGATCCATCGCAAAACAACAAGTTCAACGATCATTACTTAGATCTTGACCTGGATTTGTCTGAAGTAATGTTCATCTGTACTGCCAACAGCATGAATATTCCTGAAGCCTTGTTAGACCGTATGGAAGTAATTCGTCTACCAGGTTATACCGAAGACGAGAAAATCAACATTGCTGAACGCTACCTTGTACCTAAAGCCATTAAGAACAATGGTTTACGCGCTAAAGAACTGACTGTTCATGAAGAAGCGATTCGTGACATCGTGCAACGTTATACACGTGAAGCAGGTGTTCGTAGCTTAGAACGTGAAGTCTCTAAAATTGCGCGTAAGGTGGTAAAAGAAGCGGTCAGCAAAAAGGCGAAAAACCTGCAAGTGGATGTAACTTCTGCCAATCTTCCAGACTACTTAGGTCCGCACAAGTTTGACTTTGGTATGGCTGAAGATGAAGCACAAGTGGGTCGCGTAAACGGCTTAGCATGGACGTCTGTCGGTGGTGAGTTGTTGACCATTGAAGTTGCAGCAGTGAAAGGTAAAGGTAAATTTATCACTACGGGTTCACTCGGTGATGTGATGAAAGAATCGATTACCGCAGCCATGACCGTGGTTCGTACCCGTGCAGATGAACTGGGTATCGAGTCGACTCGTTTTGAAGAGACTGACGTACACGTTCACTTGCCAGAAGGTGCAACACCGAAAGATGGTCCATCCGCTGGTTTGGCACTCACAACAGCATTGGTTTCTGCCTTCACAGGTATTCCAATTCGTCCAGATATTGCCATGACTGGTGAAACCAGCCTAGGTGGTCGTGCAATGCGGATTGGTGGCTTGAAAGAGAAACTGTTGGCTGCACACCGTGGTGGCATTAAATTGGTGTTCATCCCTCAAGAAAATGTCCGTGATTTAGCGGAAATTCCTGAGAATGTGAAAGAAGGTCTAGAAATTAAGGCTGTGAAATCGATTGATGAGATTTTACCGCTGGCCTTGACTTCTATGCCTGAGCCATTGCCTAAAGCACCGATTGTTAAACCAGTCGATGAAGGTAAAAAGGCAGCACGTCACTAATTTCAGTAAGAATGAGAAAGAGAGCTTCGGCTCTCTTTTTTTTATTACAATTTACTGCTGATAACACCACACAACTTGATACTTTTATCGCCTACAATAATTCGATGCAAGGGATGATTGCAGGACAATTAAAATGAAAAATCCTGTCGGCTGGTTTGAAATTTATGTGGATGACATCGCACGAGCCAAACAATTTTATCAAGCTGTATTTAATATTGAACTCACCGAACTGACGCCACCTTCAGATGGTTGGTCACTGCAAATATGGGCTTTCCCTTCAGATATGCAAGTCTATGGCGCTTCAGGTGCTTTGGTGCAAATGCCGGGCGTTGCCGCAGGCGGCAATAGCACATTAATCTATTTTTCATGTGAAGACTGTGCTGTGGAAGCTGCGCGGATTAGTAGCGCAGGTGGAAAAATTCAGGAGGAAAAAACCGCCATTGGTGAATATGGTTTTATTGTGCTGGCCTTTGATACTGAAGGAAATATGATTGGTTTACATTCCTTGAAGTAAAGCATCTGAATATAAAGTAAATTTAAATGATCGCAGTTTGAGGGTTCCAGAACATTTCATTCGATTAATAAAAAATCGACTTGAAAAAACTGGAAAAAGCCTCATATAAAATAGTAAGACACATATGCGCTGTATGTTTCTTATTCATAAAGGTTATCTGTTTCTCCAGGCGGGTAACCTCTTGATCGCAGTCCTAATACTATTCTAGGGCTGCGTTTTTTATTGGGATTGTGTATAAAATCTACATAATATAATTCAGTTCAAACTGGCAATTTTCCACCTTCTCTATTTCAGAATAGCTTGCACCAAACCATCAATCACTTGTGTCATTTTTTCCAGATTTAAGGTCTTTAACGTGTCCGCAGAGGTATGATAATTTTTATTTCGATAAAACGCGGTATCCGTCACCATAATGGCGGGAATATCATATTTCCAATAATTACTATGACTGGATAAATTAATGCCTGGGGTAATGGATGGTGCAACCAAACGCTGACACTCTAGGTTTTGCATGGCTGCACAGAAATTTTCGCCTAGCCCCCTTGAATCAATATCACTGACTGCCGCAATAAAATTGGCATGACTCGGATAAAACCATTTTAAACCTGCAGGATATTCCTGCGTCTGTGCCACATCGTAATAGCCAATCATTTCCAGAATATATACGCCCTGAATTTTATTACGCTGCGCCTGTTCCGATTTAGCATGTACATAACTGCCCATATATTCCGTATTGGCATATGGGGGTTCTTCCAGCGTATAAAATACAAACTCTACATTATGTTTTAGATTTTTTTTCTCCTGCGCCAAGATGCGTGCTGTTTCAAGTACTCCTGCCACGCCTGAAGCATTGTCATCTGCCCCTTGTTGTTGCTCAAACACATCATAATGTGCACCGACAATCACTTTGTCTGCACGTCTAACATTCAGACTACACACCACATTACGATAGTTTTCACGGTTTACAATATAGTTTTGAAACTGACAAGGAATACCAAACAAACGCATTTGCTCTTTAATCCAAGCAGAAACTCGGTTTAATTCTTCGGTATTTTGATGATTTCGGAACGAGCCACTCCCAATAATCTGCTGCAAATAAACATCCAGATTCTGCGCATCAGCCTGCTTATTGATTGCAGAATTGGCTCCACTATAGGTACTGCTGAATAAGGTCATTAGTATGACGAATAGAATCCAGCAGCGTCCTTTAAAATTTTCCCTTTGCATTTATTCTTATTCCACGTTATCCGCAAAATTTATTGCTTTTATAAGAGCATTAATGCAACAGCCAGTAATTATTTTCAATTGCAAAATGTATATCGGCAGCAGATTCTGCCGTTTCAAGGCTATAATTCTGCTGAATTAGCTTTTGACATCAGATATGAAAATACGGATTCTGACCATTGGTCAAAAAATGCCAGCTTGGGTGCTGACAGGTTTTGAAGATTATTTCAAACGAATTCAACCCTTTGTACAGACGCAAATTATTGAATTGCCGATGGCAAAACGCGGTAAAAATGACTCTGAAGCTGACATTTTGAAATACCGTCAAATTGAAGGTGACAGCATTTTAAATGCTTTAAAAGCCAATGAGACTCTGATTGCACTTGAAGTCGGTGGTCGTGAATTCAGTACCGAAAAACTGGCTGAAACAATGAAATCATGGATGCTGGAAGGCAATGATGTGGCTTTGGCAATTGGTGGTCCAGATGGTCACTCCGAAGCGGTACGTGAAGCTGCAGCATGGCACTGGTCTTTATCTAAACTAACATTGCCGCATCCACTGGTGCGGGTCATGTTGATTGAACAACTGTATCGTGCCATGAGCATTAACCACAATCATCCTTACCATCGTGCAGGCTAAGCGCAATTCTTTATCATTCTAATATTGCAACAATACGTTGAATATACGCTATTTATTCATATATTTGCATTTGGCATGATAGCCCTATTCCTTCATTCAACTTAGGCGCAAGACTATGAATCTACAAACTTTACCTGGTTTATTTATTTCACATGGTTCCCCCATGCTTGCGCTTAATCCTGAACAAGTCGGTCCCGCTTTACAACGTTTAAGCCTGAATCTTCCGACACCTCAAGCCATCGTGGTCATGTCAGCCCACTGGGAAAGTCAGGCTCTCGAAGTGAATACTGGGGTTCGTCCTGAAACATGGCATGATTTTCGTGGCTTTCCGCCAGCACTGTACGAAATTCGCTACCCTGCCCCTGGTGCCCCTGAACTTGCAGAAGATATTTTAAAACGTTTGTCTGACGCAGGCTTTGATGCACATGCCAATGCGAGCCGTCCACGAGATCATGGCGTATGGATGCCGCTACTGCATATGTTCCCCAATGCAGAGATTCCTGTGGTTGAAATTTCATTACCGATGCACATGACTGCGGAACAGATTTATCACATTGGACAAACCCTTGCCGCGTTACGCGAACAACAGGTTTTATTGATTGGTTCGGGGAGTATTACCCACAACCTTTCAGAACTGTCATGGCATGGCGAATCGCAGGATGTACCTGTTTGGGCATCCACTTTCCGCAATTATGTTGCCCAAAAACTTAGCCATCAAGATTATGATGCCGTGCTTGATTGGAAAAGCATTCCCTATGTACAGCGCAATCACCCTACCTTAGAACATTTTGCTCCGTTATTTTTTGCAATGGGTACGGGTACACGCTTTAATATTGTACATAGTAGTTTTTCTATGGGTTCACTCGGTATGGATATTTACCGTTTCGACTAACGTGAAATTCACATTAAAGAAATGAATACAAATGTTGTACATGTATTCATTTCTTTTTTTTATAAATCAATTAACCTTTAGTTTTATATTTCTTCGACTCAAAGTGTTAATTTAAAAATGAAATTGAAATATCTTTTACTTGCTTTATTGCCTTTTTCTTTAGCTGCTTGCCAATCTACTCAAACTCAATCAAATTTGGATCAAGCCGTGAATGTACAATCAATTCCTGATCAAAATAAAACCCTTGCTGCCTATCAATGGATCAGCACCACAGCAACAACACCAAGACCATTAACCTTATCTTTTAATGCACAAGGGCAACTTGCAGTGAAAACCAGTTGTAACGGTTTAGGTAC
>NZ_JBSYVT010000047.1:0-20370 GCF_054112845.1 Acinetobacter sp. NigerLNRRAM0016 | reverse complement strand
AACCAATATTTTTAATCCAATCTGTGGCTTTCCCCATTAAGCCATTTTGTTTTGAAAACTCATCAAGAGCTTTTACAAACTGCCCTTCACTATGCAGGCCTGCATCTAAAAAACTGAAATAAAAAACGCGCCATCCAAGCTGTTCTGCTAGGGGCGTAATATCTTTTCGTAAAAATTCAGTTTTTCCCATCCGGCGTGGGGCAAAAAAAGTCAGAGAACTAGCTAGTCCAGTCTCAAACATGCCTAAAATTTGTTTCGCCAATTCGGTACGTGGAAAGTGCCAAGGGTCATTGGAGATGGTCATCATTTTAATTACTCGGCAATGATTTATTTATTACCATAGATTGTATTAGACTCCATTAGATTGTAAATATCTAATTAGATTTTTTTAATCTAATAGGATCTAATCAGGCCAATAAAGCACCTTTTCATCGATCAACCGACACATTTTATAACTCCATTATTTTGTGGCTTAATAGCTATATCTAAACATAAGACCCAATATTATGGATTTAAGATTCAGAAAACCTGAAGAAGTTGTTGCATTATTATGTGAGAGGCTTCGTAAAGAACGGCTTTATCTGGAAATGACTCAGGCAGATGTTGCTGCACGTGCTGGTATTGGTGTGAATACAGTATCCAATCTGGAAGCAGGTCGAAATGTTTCATTTGAAAATTTAGTACGCGTTGCCATGGTACTAGGCCGATTAAAAGAATTAGAGGAACTCTTCAAACCTCATTTAAACAGTGTAGATGACATTCTTCGCTATGAGAGCAATACGGCTCGCCAACGTATCAAAAGAAAATAAACCCATGCTCAAAAAACTTAATGTTTACTACAATGGATGGGGTGAATATTGGCTTTAGGGTACACTGGTCGCCTCAACAGTAATCACAGGTCAACCATTAATTGCCTTTAAGTACAGTGCTGAAGCGATCCGTAAAGGTTTAGAGCTTTTCTCTTACCTACTTCCATAAAAAGGTGACCCATTAAGAAAAAATTTCCTACACAGCAAATGGGATTACAAAGTCATATATATGATACATCACCCGATGGCTAGGCGTGCTCCAGAATTTTGGTGGCTATTCAGTCCATCATTACCTACATTCCAACTCTCTAGTTTTCCAACTAGCCCAGGTTATAATAAGAGTTACACATTCCCAAACTGCACAATCTGGCCTTTTTGCTGGAGATCAATAAATGTTTCGATGATCACCAAGCATTAAGACTATGGCTACAACGACTACTGGATGAGGGACAAGCCCATTACGATGATCTAGCCCAACAAGCCCGCCTCTGGTTAATAAATCTAACTCACCAATAAGACAAACATACAAGGTCATCTAATCGATGACCTTAGCCCCTCTATACCCATAAAAAGGTAAACCCATGCATAAAGATATTTCAATTTGGATGCCACTCTATATTGGTGACTTACAGGCCAAATTCGCACGAATGACTGCAGAACAAATCGGTGCAACACTGCTGTTAATGATGGATTTCTGGAAAAATGGTGCGATTCCTCATGATCTAGCAACGGTATGCAGCATCACGAAATTACCCCAACAGACAAAGGTTAAAACTTTGTTGAATACACTGATGGCATTGGAATTGTTTGAAATCGAATCTGAACTGATTCATTCAAATTTTTTAACCAGTTTAAAAAGCCAAGCGTTACAAAATCAGCAGATGAAATCTGATAAAGCTAAAAATGCAGCACAAGCACGCTGGAATAAATCCGCAAGTAATGCTCAAGCATCTAATAAGCAAGTGCAAAAAAATGCTCAAGCATCCTCTGAGAATACCCCGAGCATTGCTACAACCAAGCTCAAGCAATGCCCTTCATCTTCATCTTCATCTTCATCTTCATCTTCATCTTCATCTTCATCTTCATCTTCATCTTCATCTTCATCTTCATCTTCATCTTCATCTTCATCTTCATCAAATTTTGAAGAAAAAAATGAGAATTTTTTAGAAAATTCAAAATGGATTTAGGAGAATGACCATGAATACCATGCTTAAAATGCTCCAGATTCGTGCAGAAGCAACGGAAACACTTTGCCCTACCCATCATATCCCCCTGATGGAAATTGCTGGTCACAGGCTCTGCAAATTATGTGCGAAAGAAACTGTCCGCCGCTCACACGCAGCTTATGAAGACGAACTACAACACCGCTTACTGCAGCAGAGAATCAAAAATTCAGGGCTCAATAAACGCTACCTGAACAGTGGTTTTAAGAATTATGTGGTTGCATGTTCTGCACAAGAGAACGCAATCAAAGTATGTCAGACCTTTGCACAACAGATTATTTCTGACCATCATCCGAACCTGCTGCTCATCGGCACCCCAGGTACAGGAAAAACCCATCTGAGTGCATCAATCATTCGCAACATTCTGCATAACAGTACGAAATCTGCACGCTACTATACCAGTGCAGAAATTGCTCAAAAAATGATGGATACCTGGTCAGACCCATCACGCTCTGAACAGGAAGTCCTCGACCATTTTTCCAGTTTTGATTTATTGGTGATAGATGAATATGGCCTGCATGACCGACATGAAAAACGCCTAGAGATGGTGCATAAGGTCTTATATAGCCGTTATGACAACATGAGATCCACGCTACTTGTTTCTAATTTTTCGATACAGGATATACGACGAGATTTAGGTGTTCGCTTATGGTCACGGTTACATGAGAACAATTTGAGTGTAGTACCATGTTATTGGGATGATAGACGAATAACTGGATAAGAATAACGTTTAATTAAGTGTGTGATTCATAGCGATCGTTTCAATATGAATTGGTGTCTATGAATCACACACATTATTCTTAAAACTAACTAAAACCATCATCATTTCTTACAGATGGTTTATACTTTTCAATAATGGTTTTAAATAATATATCATCAATCTGACAATCTGCTTTTAATGCTAATTTAGCAGTCTCATTTACTATATATTTGAGATCGCTAGAAGTATAACCAACCGTTAATATAGCTAAATTGAACAGGTCTAAATCCTCAGAACAAGGTCTATTTTTCCAAATCTTGTTTTAGCATCACCAGCCGGGCACTAAAGTAAGGATTTAAGCCTTATTAAATATTATCGATAACGATGAACCATATGCGTCATGCTAGATCAAAGCTATTCGCATCGAATCACCAGTAAACCGTTCTCCAACGATCATATTTAATATGCTCTCTAACACACTATACAGTTTAAGCGAGAGACACACTATCCTCTCGCCTATTAAGAATTAAATAGTTTTTGTAGGATTCAACATATCCGACATCTTAAGTTAATTCCTGTACAAATACCTCTGACTTACACTTGAAGTCACTTAATGCATCACAAAGTTTTATTAATTTCGTTTTTGCATTATTTGAAGTTAAGCATTCATATCTGTAAGCATCATTGTATTCATCATAAATACTCTCAGTGAAACTATTTGCAACCAATATATCTACTAGAGATTGTGGATATGGTTTATTTCCTGTCTTAAAAAATACAATATGGTACTGCTTAGACTCATACCACACATGTATTTCATAATGCAGTCCATCATCCTCATAAAAACCTTCAAGTGAAATATGAGTAAAATAATCTGTACCGATAGTAGGTACATACTTGAATATAGTGAATGGGGAAAAATTAAAATGCTCTGTTTTTAATTGCAAATAAAGATACTTAGAATAGAGCTCACTGTGTGTGTGATTACGTTGTGATTGATGTAGTAAAATAAACTCATTATCATTGTTAATGATAAACCCTTGCTCGCATACTTTAAATAATTCTGGTCGTTCTAAAAACAAAATCCGCCAATCCTTAGCATCAAGTAAACCTAAAGCATCTTTACAAATTTTTTCTAATGATCCTATAACATCTTTAACATCGAAATTAGGATCATCAAAAACCTCTTTTACGTGCTCCTGCTTCTGTTCTATTAAAGGCGTATTAATGCGTAGCAAACGACGCCAACTATGGTCACGAGGAATATTATTTCTAGTATCACGTGAAGATAGTAAATTATACTTAGCGCCACTTTTTTCAGTGAAATAGACTCCTTTACTGAGTACAGCTCTCTCCCAAAGGAAATTGATTGAAGATGAACTGTCTTTTATAAGATCAAATACAGCAGCAATAGATTGGGCATATTTACTAAACTGTTCTCTGTAATGCCTATCCCGCACGTCATCCCAGTCACAACCTTCATGCTCTCGGTAGAATGCCAATACTCCAGAAAAATTTAATATACAACCAATCTGACCATCGAGAAATGAGTGTTTTTCAAATTGAATTATGATTTCACGCCACTCTTTAGATTTTAATAATAAATGCGCTTTTATTTTTTCTTCAAGAACCTGAGCACGAGAAAAACTTGAAATATCAACGTTATTTTTTAGAGTAACCAAAATTGGGGTCTCAAATTGACAGAGCTCATCAATGGAAAATAATGCTTTACAAAACTCATCAACCGTATTAATAATTGTATTTTTTGTAAGATTATATACAACCCTTACCCACTCATTTAATTCTTGAGAAGAAGGTAATTTAGACAAGTAAGTGTAAAATGCATAAAATCGTAGTTTATCATCATAGCCCGCAATATTAGCCAACACTTTTCTAAATGTTTCTTCTTCTGAGTAGTAATAAAACTCAGTTAGATATGTTCTAATTTTATTATCGGTTAGACCATTATTATAAATAAGATCTAAATAATTAATAAGACGAATGATTAAATCTTTATTCAAACAATTCATCTCTTCATATTTTGAAAGCTCCGTTGCTTCTAAATCCCCTCCAGATCCAAATAGTTTATTTTTAGATTCAGTTAAGTTTAATTCTGATTTTTTATTATCTAAAAGATATTGGTATGCAATGATTAAACGGAAGAAGTTCATTAACTCATCATCAAACGTATTATCTTTCGAACACTCATTACGATAAGGCCAAAATAGATCAGCCCAGTCAGTATCTATTTTGTGGATGAAATATTCATAAGCCTCTATATTTCCCACTTTAAAAGGCAAGTGATATATAGGCCATGGAGCTTTAAAAGATTTCATTTTTTGTTCAAGCTTTGCTTTAAAATTTTCAAAAATAGTTAATGGCTTCCCACGAGCATTCATTTTTATATAAAGCTCATCAGACAAACCAAATGAATGTAAATCTAGGAACTGAAAGGTAATATATGGGGTGCAAGTATTAATCAGCCTCTCATAAAACTTACTGGACTTGGCCGAAAACCTTGTCTGAATAGCATCAAGCATGTTCAAACAGGCTTGAACAGTAGGATCTTGTTGCCAAGACAAGTAAAACCACTGAGCATCACGAATGTGATCACTAACCCTACCTTTTAACAGTGCTATATCTTTAGATATGAGCATATTAAAAAACTCTGTAGTGCTAGGTCGTGTTTTATAAGTAAAACGTGAACGCCCATCACTAGTCATAAAGCGATCTCTAAAATTCTGAGAACACTTATTTTCAACTGCCAAATACCAGTGCAGCAAAAAAAGCGTTGTCAGTCGCTGTTGACCGTCGAGAACTGAAAAAACTTTTTCGTTACCGCCTTCAAAGCTCCCATATACAAAATCTAAATCTAGCGTCTGTCGCGCAGCATTTTCATCTACATCTAATGCTTCAAATAAAGAATTTAAAAACAGTGTCCTGACTTCGCTTTCCTCAGTTCTTCCTTGAGCATAATCTCGTTGCAAAATAGGAATTTCAATCACATCAACGATGTCAAATAAGCCATAAAAAGTTAAACTGTTACCTTTGCTCATTGATGTACTCCTTTACCACCGAAAAAGCCCAAAATAATTTCACTCATCGCTCGCAGGTGATCTTGGCTATCTCCTGGTTCCCAATACAGCATTTTGTCGACTTGTTTACTGTAGTATTTTAAAAAAGCGTTTTTGGTGCATAAAGGAACAAAAGTAGCTTCTTTATCTAATGCAATAATACGCGCACGTTTAATCGGAAAGACCGCATTTTTATAACTACGATTTGTTGAGCTATCCAATAAGGTTAAGTTGCCAATTGAATTATCAACATCCTCATCCCCACGCGGATCATAGTGAGAGATTACACGCTTATAGATAACTTCGAATTGATCATTATCGAATGATGTAGAATTCATCAATGTAATCGCATCTTTTTTGATAGATTGCTCCTTACTGATGTCTTCAGGTTGTTTTCCTTCTATATCAAATGATTTATCATCAGAAATATAACTAATAACATTATCGAGCCATGCCTTTTGTTTTTCTTTTTTAAGAGGCATTTCTGATGCTACAGAACGTATATGCTCTATATCCCAATGATCCCCCTTGTATTTATCAAACTGAAATCGTGCATTAGTCACTGGATTTGAAAGTAAACTGGCAATATTGAACAGCAACAAAATTGAACGAAGCTTTTTAGTACCAGAGTCATAGGTAAGTGTACCCAATGCTTCATCAATCCAATTTTTTGGCAAAGAATCGAGCTCTTCATACCCAAAAGATTTTTTTAAGACAAGATTAATTAAAGACTGACGGAATGTATGCTTGGTTTCACTGATCTGACTAAGATCAAACAATGTACCTATAGCGACATCCTGTGAAACTAAATATCCAATAACATGAAATAATGCTCGGTCATTAAACCACTCTTCCAATGTCATATAGCACTGTTTTATTTTTGACCACTCTTGAATAATATCAGCATCTTTTTCATTAAGTAACCGATTAAATTGAAGGAAGACTTTCAATTTGTCACTGTCTAAAATGCCTTCATCATCCAAGTTTCTTGCTGCTAAAGAAAGTACAAACTCAATACGATTTGTCTCAGTGATTTTATTGCTGACGAAATACCAAAATGCATCATCCTGTAAACGTTTTTCTATCACGTCCCATTCTTGAGCAATATTCAGCTGCTGTAAATATTTAGTAGCTTTACTATTTTTAGTAAAATTGCTAGATTTTAAAAAGAGTGCTTTTACTAGTTCAGCATTTACAAGTGGTATTTTACCCATATTCAGTCGAGTAAATACCTCAGTAGCATTTTCGCTTTCACCAATTTGATACCAAATTACTTTTACATTTTTACCAGTATCATTATCATTTAACAAAGTTTGGATGAATTTAATCTGATATGTTCCTTCTTGCTTCTTAAACCACTCATCAACTGCTTTCTTGGCCTCAACAATATGGTAGAAGTCTATATTTTCATTAGCCCGATTTTCATCAATATGTTTTAAAAACTCGGCACTGTTCTCTCTCGTCTCATAACTAAGCTGATAGCAAGACTTACCTAGAAGATCAAGAATACCTTTTAAATATGTAAGTATAATAAGTATTGTAGTTAAGCGCTGTTGACCATCAACAAGCTCCCATGAATCATTGTGTTTCTTTACAACTATTGGCTGTAAACAATAAAAAGATTCTCTGGGACTTACTTCAGAATTTCGTTGAAATTCTTTTATGTCATCAAGTAGCTCTGTGACTTGTCTTTTTGTCCATCTATAACCACGCTGATAAGCAGGAATATAAAAAGAAAGATCTAGCAGATCATTAATCGGCTTTAACTCTAATTCATTATTTTCAGACATTTTTAATCTCGAATTCTTATCAAATCGTAAGTGTGTTTTTTATATAATTAACTCTAAATCACATTCTGCTAATTTGATAAGATGTTATTTAAGTACAAGAAATTGACCTTCTATATTAAATATTATAAAGGGGCTTTGATATATAAACAATTATAATTCAAAACCTTAGAGACACGTCTAAAACTATAGTCAAATCACACAATTCTTATTTTTATTCTCTTGGATACCCTTCACTATGACATTGATTTGTTTGAAAGGGTAATCCCCCACTGGAGAATTAAAAAAGTGGAGCGCTATTACAAAACCCCACTTTTTAACACTAAAAATTATACACTTATTTTAAATCTTAAATAATCATCAAGTTTTTTACTTTCCATTACTTCATCATGTGGAATAAGTAAATAGTGCCAGGGCTTATTCGCTACAGTTGATGCATTCCTGCACCATTCTGCACCAGCATTTGCTTTAGTTTGCACTTCTTCATTACCTACTTCATTATTAGCTTTAGTTTCAGCTAACAAGTAATATGAATCCGTTTCTATAACAAAATCTGGTACATATTCTGGTTGATTACCTTGATAATTATAATAAATCTGAAATTGACCTTTAGCCGGTTTAAACCACTTATTACTGTCTCTTTCCAAAATAATTGCAAATCTTCTTTCCGTATCTGAATCAAATTTTTGGAAAACCATCAAACACTTTGAAAAATCAGTAAACAATAATTTTTTAATCGATACACCTTTAGGGGGTGTAATACGAATAGATTGAGGTGGAATATCTTTTGCTGCAGTAAAACTTGGTTGCTTAAGCTCAACAAAACTACGGTTAATCACGACATCATAGTTAGATGCTTTTTCCCAATAATGCTGTTGCATTTGACCATGAATATTATTCGCTATCGTCTGATAGTTTTGCTCTACAACTTGAACAACTTCATCATCAGTTAAATAGGTTTTAAAATAACTCACAATTTGATTTGCCAAGTCATACAACAACTCAGATTGAGTAAAGTAATCAACGTCATCAAAATCAATCAAAGCATACACAATGCGATCTTGTGGAGTTTTCTCATTAGAAACCTCCTCAGCTTTAATGCTGAAGATCGTATTATCCCGCAGGTTGTGACCCAGAA
Source organism: Acinetobacter sp. NigerLNRRAM0016 (assembly GCF_054112845.1). NCBI lineage: Bacteria > Pseudomonadati > Pseudomonadota > Gammaproteobacteria > Moraxellales > Moraxellaceae > Acinetobacter > Acinetobacter sp. NigerLNRRAM0016. The sequence continues at coordinate 11,639 of NZ_JBSYVT010000047.1, read as the reverse complement.
GTTCTCGCTCTTGTGGTTGAAGATGGAGACCTTGAGTATTTAACGTGAAATGATTGTAGCCTGTAGTAACATCATCAGATGGGGTGACGGAAACACGAGGAATATCAATAGTATTCTGTATATGTACTTCTGTTACTTGTTCTACAATTTTTCTTAACTCTGCTTCAGAAGGAGCAGATTTTGAAGTGGCAGCTTCACCAAAATCTAGTTCTTGTACAATGGTCGATAGATTTTCTTGAATTGTCTTCAGTACATTTGCTGTCATTTCCGCCTGTACTTCTTGACGTTTCAAATCTTCGCTATGCCTTACTGTTTCTATATTTTTAGCTTGCGATTGAATTTCTTTTTGAACGTGTTTAATCGTTGCAATAACAGTTGGATCTGTTAAATCCAGGTCAACTTTCTGAATGGGTGCTGTAGAGTTACCTTGCTCTTGATGAACCTGATCTTGGATCATTTCCGTTTGTTGTGTATCGGTTCTCTGACTATGGCCAGTTCCCAAAAGTACATCTACTCGGGAAGTACTCGTTACACTGACTACACCTGATTCTTCATTTTCAGGCTCAAGAACCAATGTTTTTAACTTAAGGATCGAATCTGATCTATTTGCTTCATCCACAATTTCTTGAAAGCGATCATGGGCCACAATACTAAGACGATCGACCTCTTCTACGCCTGTACGTTTTCCATATGGTAGGCGTAATCCGCGTCCTATCGACTGTTCTACCAAGGTCCGTGCATTTGCAGCACGTAATGGGATAATGGTGTAAAGATTCGTGACATCCCAGCCCTCTTTGAGCATATTCACATGAATGACAATTTCTGTCGGTTCATTTGGGTCTTCTACTGACAAGAGACGCTGAGTGATCTCCTCCTCTTTCGTACTACTATCAACTTGAATAACTTTATTTTTATATTGCCCTTTAAAGAATTCTTCAGATTCGATTCTTTCTTTTAATTGAGTCGCGTGAGTGGTATCACGCGCAATAATGAGAACAAACGGCTTTACTTTTGCTTGACCTGTGTTTTGTGCATAGTTAATTAAATGCACTTTAGTCATTTCATGCAGACGAATACCATCTTTTAATTTAATGTCTTCAAGCTGTTCTGTCGTCAATCCCTTTGGATCAAAGTTGCGCTGTGTAACAACTGCAGGTTCTTTGACAAAACCATCCTCCATTGCTCTTGCTAATGGATAATCCATGACTACATTCTTAAATGGAATTGGTGCTTTCGTGCTTTCTACAAATGGAGTTGCTGTAACTTCCAAACCCATCAACGGGTTCAATTCATTGATTGCTTTAATCCCGGCACTAGCTCGATAACGATGCGACTCGTCCATCAAAAGCACAAGATCATCAAGTCCAGCAAGATGATTAAAATAGCTTTCACCTAGTACTTCACGCATACGTTTGATACGTGGTTCTTTACCTCCACGCACTTCGCTATTGATCTTGGAAATGTTAAACACATTGATCCGTACCTGACCTAATAAGCTTGCAGTTGCAGTATCACGACTATCGTAGTTGTCACCCGTAATAATCATTGGTGACTGAAAGTTAAACTGGCTTAAATTAGCAAAAACATATTTTGGAGTATTAGGCGTGAAGTCCGTAATTAACTTTTCGTAAATCGTTAAGTTGGGTGCTAAAACAAAAAAGTTATTAATACCATAAGCCAAATGTAGATAGGCAATAAAGGCCCCCATTAGACGAGTTTTACCGACACCCGTTGCTAAGCTAAAACAAATGCTTGGGAAGTCTCGCTCAAAATCAGTCAAGGTAGGAAAAACAGTTTGCAATTTTGCCAAGGTCTGCTGATTAACTTCAGCATCTCTTCCCTGTTTTTTTAGCAATTCTTTAGCATTTTGAATAGCTAAATCTAACTTATCTAAACTCTCTGCTTGAGGAGCACGTAGTGATAAACGTGCTTTGAGGTCTTTAACGACTTGGGCAACAGGATTGCGTTGTGAATGTTGAATTGATGCTGTCATGTCTGATCCCCAAATAAGTCGCTCATTACTTGCTCTTTATCTTTAGTATTTTTTACTTGTTTCACTGCTTTCTTTTCTTCAATGACAGGTTCAGATATAGGTAAATTTTGAACATTCAGACTGTAGTCATCGTGTCCCCATTCACATGCCTTAATGATACTGTTCGGAATTTTCTTTAAAGTCAGATTCTCAAAGCGTTCAATATTTTTAGAACGCCATGCACTGGCAATAATCAGCAAGGTACGTCCCTCACCAACTTCTTCTGAAATGGCTTGTAATTGTTGATCTGTCAGTGTTTGCGTGGTGACATAAATAAAGTCTGTTTCGCTGCCCTTACCATGATTCCAATATTCGGTCTCTGATGGTGCATAGGTATAGCCTTCTAGCTTACATAAGGCTTCAACCAACATTTCTTGGTTATATTCAGGATTAATGACCCAGTTATCCCACTGGTCTTTTTTCATTAGACTCGGTGCAAGTTTGTAATAACGAAAGCCTCCTCCACCTTGCCAACCTGTAGATTCTGTAACGCCACCTTTATCCTCACCATCAATCACTTTTTTCAGGCGTGGAATAATGTGACTATGACAATGCTCACCAAGTTCAACCATGATCCAACGACGACCCATTTTATGGGCTACTGCACCCGTTGTACCGGAACCAGCAAATGAGTCTAGAACTAAGTCTCCCTCATTTGTTGCAATTTGAAGGACTTGCTTTATCAGTCTTTCCGGTTTTGGGGTATCAAATGGAATTATTTCAGGAAACAGGGCCTGCACTTCTCTTTTAGCTTCTTGAGTATGTCCAACATCTCCATGAGGCCACCAAGTTCTAGGGACGACTCCTGTCTGGACATCAGAAAGAAATAATTTTACTGCAGGATTGTTATCTCCATTTTCCCCAAATAAGATTCGACCGTCATTTACCATTTGCCAAAAGTTTTCTTCGGTCATACGCCAATGGCTACCTTTGGGTGGTGCAACTTTACGACCAGAAGGGATAGTAATTGTATACATCAATCCCTCATGTCTTTCTCCGCTAGCAAAAATAGGGCCAGATCTCCATGGACCTCTTGGGTCTTTATCAGGGTTTTTGTATTTGCTTAGGCTTTCTTCATTGCGTGGTAAGAGATTTCGTACTTTCTTCCAATCTTGTCCCATTGGGGAATAAACTAAAATGTAGTTGTGCGCTGGAGAAACAGCTGCTGCATTACTTCTACCATAGAAATTTTCCCAAACCATCGAACAAATAAATGCATTTCTGCCAAAAATTTCATCACACATTACTTTTAAGTAATGAACTTCATTATCATCAATTGCTATCCATAAGCTTCCATCAGATGCAAGTAACGTTTTTATTAGTTCTAAACGATCTCTCATTAAACCTAGCCAGATAGAATGCTCTAAACCATCTTCATAATGAGTGAAAGCACTACCTGTATTATAAGGCGGATCAATAAAGATACATTTTACTTTACCGGCATATTCACGCTCTAATGCCTTAAGAGCAAGTAAGTTATCACCAAAAATTAGCTTATTATCAAAGATATCATTTTCAGTAACTTTGCTTTTTGCATGATAAGAAAGTTTAGGATTTTCTAATAGAATTCGTGGCTCTAGGCGTGGTCGTTTGTCTTTACCAATCCAAGTCAGTTCAAGTTTTGTTTTGATCATGGAGTACCAGTCCCTAAAGTCAATTGTGGAGCATTATCTGTCAAATAGTTTACCAAATTTGCCTTTGGATAAGGCTCATCAGTAGCAGAAGTTCTCATCATTCCATGAACATTCCGATCACTTGTTTTACCAAAATGCTCAATCATGGTATCTATTAAAATACTTATGACAGATGCACTATTCTTAAAGAACTTATTAGGTGAATCCCCTGCCAACTTTAAGTCTGTGTTATTGAAAATTAATAGCCTTAATTTATCTAATTCAACACTAACATTTGCTGGTAGGTTAGTTATAGAAACTAAAACAGACTTATCAAGTTCTGTTTTGAAGCGTTTTGAAAAAATAAAAAATGCTACAAAAAAAGCATGCTTATATATCAACTTTTCTTGCCCACTTGCAGCCCGAATATAATCATTCCAGACATCTTGAAAGTACTGAACCGTACCGGGTTTGTCGGAGAGTCAATATTCTGAGAGACTATCCCGATGACAAAATTAAAATATACCCCTGAAATCAGAGAAAGAGCGGTTCAATTATTGATTGAATCTGAAAAAGATTATCCATCGAATTGGGCTGCGATCACCGCTATTGCTCCCAAGATAGGTTGTACTCCTGAAACACTACGTGTTTGGTATCAAAAATATTTAGATAAACTAAATCCAGTTAAAGTACAGCAGCTTTCAGACCAAGAACGTATCAAACAACTCGAACGCGAAAATAAAGAACTGCAACGCGCCAATGAGATTCTACGTAAAGCAGCCGCTTTTTTCGCCCAGGCGGAGCTCGACCGCCCACACAAATAATGGTGGATTTTATCCATAATAATAAAGAGCTGTACGGAGTCGAGGCGATTTGTAGAATTTTACCGATCGCACCCTCAACCTATTACCGGACTCTAGATCTCTGCGAAAATCCAGAACATCGAGCAAAGCGAGATTTACATGACTTGCATCATGCTGAGGAGATTAAACGAATTTGGAAGGAAAGTTCAGGTCGGTATGGTGTACGTAAAGTCTGGCAAAAACTGAAACGTGAAGGCTATATTATTGCACGCTGTACTGTTGCTCGATTAATGAAAAAGCTAGGTATACAAGGTGTTTGGCGAGGTAAGAACAAACAAACCACCCGTAGCCGAGATGACCAAAAACGAGCAGATGATTTAGTGAAACGTAATTTTACTGCTGATCATCCTGACCAACTGTGGGTCAGTGACTTTACGTATATTCAAACTCATTCAGGCTGGGTCTATACCGCCTTTATTATTGATGTGTTCTCACGAGCAATTGTTGGCTGGAAAGTATCTACACGAATGAATACAGATATGGTGCTCGATGCATTAGAGCAAGCATTGCATGATCGAGGCATGCCAAAGAATGTGATTCATCATTCCGACAGAGGTGTGCAATATCTTTCCATTCGTTATACCCATCGTTTAGAAGCAGCAAATTTACGAGCATCAGTCGGTACGACTGGTGATTCATACGATAATGCTTTGGCTGAAACGGTGAATGGCTTATACAAAACAGAGGTGATTGAATATCTAAAAGCAGATTGGCAAGGTTTAGCAGATGTACAACTTGCGACACTAAACTGGGTAGATTGGTTCAATAAAAAGCGTGTACACAGTGCACTGGGTTATGTATCGCCTTTTGAGTTTGAAGCAATGTACTATGATAAGATTAACCCGTTAGGTCAGGTGGCCTAACTTAAATAAAAAAGTCTCCGACAAACCCGGTACGGTTCATACTTATAGAACAAGACTGTATTGAGTAATTTTAACCCTGTCAAAGCATTAGAAAAAATATGCTGATACTCCTGAGAATTTAGATCAAGCATTAATGCAGCATTATTTTTTAGTTTAATTGGATATGTGGTATTTTTCTCAAGCATCGCCAAAGAACGAATAGCTTCATCTATTGTAATTACATTTGGTGTAGAGGATAATGCAGTCGGTCTGTAAAAATACTCATATACGCCAATCTCAACTTTAAATAAGCTTTTCAAATTGAATCGGCGAATAACCACATTTTTTATTCATAACGACGCAGACCGTATGTGACAAAATCTTTCTGATAAAACGATGCGATAAGTGCCATAAATCTCTTGCCCTTACTTTTTGAATATTAAAGCGATCAGTTAATTGACCAATGACCGTTTCAATTTTCCTTCGTGCTCTCATAAGCAACCTCATTGATTCTTGAGATCTAGAGTCCGGCATATTCTTTCTTAAAGGAGTTTGTAGATCAACATACTGAAATTTATAGTATTCTTTCAAGCTGGGTCTTAAGTAACCTTTATCTGCACCTAGTAACCCATGAATATTTTCTGTGATTTCTGGTGCAACATCACGCTCATCTACATTTGCTGGAGCGAAAGTATAGCCAGTAATCATACCCTCCAAATTAATTACAAGATGCCCTTTAAAACCATAGTATTTCTCTTGTTGTGCAGCACAATAACTAAAACCTGCATGTTCTTTGAAATTCTTGTGTCTTTTTGCTCGACTATAACGACAAACAGGTATAGGAAATCCATCAATAAAATGAATATGATCCTGACCATAATGTGCAGTTAATTGGGCTGTGATTTTTTGATGAACTTGCCATAAGTTTGCACAATGCTTACAAAAGTTAGGATATGAACCTAAATGAGGGAACCAACTTAAGTAATTGTTTTTAAAAAACATCCATATGCTTTTATCCGTATCCATTTTGAGACACTCACCAACAATTTGCATTGTGATAATTTCAATATCGGTTAAAGCAGGTGGAAAACCACGTTTTCTTAATGGTTCAGAGACTATAGTTGGGTAAATTTCCTCTATGATTAAATAGACAATGATGATAAATTCTTCAGTGGACATAACTGTAATTTTATTTTCATAGACGGATTTAAAATGAGGTTATGTCCTTTTTATTTCAATGACTTAAAAAGTTGAGATTGGCGTACTCATATCCAAAATACTTAATTTCTCTTCTTAATCTTTCTTGTTGATCATCTAATGCTACAAAATCTGTTAAATCAACTGGATTTTGATTGTTCCGATTCTGAGTAATTTTTTTACCTATATCTTGCCCAGAATCAGCCTGAATTATTGTTAATAATACTTTTGCATCATCCGAAATCTGGTTCCCATTTTCTTTATAGTAATCGTAAGCTGTTGCAATAGTTTGAGCACCATTAACAACTGATAAATTACGAATTTTATATTTTCGATTTCTACCATTCTCACCAAAAGAACCAGCACTCGTAAAATCAGAGCATAAAGCTGTTATTCCATTATTATAAAAGAAGAAATTATCAGCTTCCTGGTTTAATGTGTTCTTAATCGCCTTATTGGGACTTGTATTTCCCCCAATGAAATATCGAATATTTTGTTGATATAAAGCTAACTGATAATTTTCATGTAACTTTACTAAATCTTTTAATTTAACTTGACCATACAATGTTTTCCTTGGTGATAAAATTCTAACAAAGTTATAAATATCAATTTTTTCAGAAACTTCATGATAGGATTGCTGTTTAAGTAAAAAATCTTCAACATTCGAAGAATCAAAATACACAATATCTGACTGTAACCGATCTTCATTCTCTGATTCGCTTTCAATAAAACGTTCTAGACAGTTCTTAGCATGAGTCGAAACTTGATGTCCTGTATAGCAAACAACCAAAATTATTTTATCCGCATCATGAAGTGCACTTTGAATCTCCGATTGACGATTCAAAACATTTTGATTAAATGCATTAAATTGAGCGTTCAACAATTGTCTTAAGCCATCAACAAATGCTTGTGCTTCTGTTTGTTTAAATTCTTCAGTAGCCTTTAATTTACTTTGAACCAAATATAAAATCTTGGAGGTTTGATCAAAATAAATTGCATCGATACCATTATCATTAAAATCATCAACAACAGACCCAGCACTGTCTATTACAGGTGCATCACATATTGCTCGTAAGGTAAAGGCACTAAAAGCTCTAGCTATATTTTTTTCTTTCTGTTGGTCTGATGTTTTACTTAAATCCAGTAAAGCAGGTAAAAATTGAACATAATGGCTTTCTAATTCATTTTTTAAGATATTTAATAGATCTTCTCTTAAAGCTGGCATTTAAACAATTTCCCACTCAATTTCAAATAATTTTCTGATCTGGACCTGTTGTTCAAGTTGCCCTTCTAATTGACCAATCAACTCATTACGCTGCATATCAATTTCATCTTGACGATCAAACAACTCTCGACGCAGCTTAGTCCTTTTCATCTCAAGCTCACGCTGTTCTTTCTGCCATTGCAACTTATCCTGTAAAGATGCTGCAACAGTCGCTGACTTTCTGGCCTCTTTAATTGCTTTATCTATTTCTTTGATTTCAACTTCTAAGCCATTTTTTAAGTCATCAGCCCAGCCATCAAGCTTTGTGATTTCTTGATCAAAAAAACCAAGATTTCGGATATTGATATCTTCCAATATCTTGTTTTTTCTTTGCTTCTGTTCAACTGTTAGATTTTCAGGAATCGGTAATTCTGGCAAAGATACTTGTGATGTGACTGGTAGCTTTAACAATTTCTCTGGATCATCATCTGCCAAGACCTGACCATTTCTAGTCACTGCACTCACTACAATATGCTGTTCCATACGCCCTAAGCTAGAAACTTCGAGCAACTCTGCCATCAGATAGCCTGACTGACCAATATAGGGCTTGAGACTAGATACCTGTAATCCATAACTTGCATAATCAAAGACCAGTTTTTCAGACTGACAAACCAATAATTTATTGCGATCCAAGAGCCTTTGCACAAATGGATGACTTAAACGAATGACGTGTTCTTGAGTATTTGCTTTGGCTAAATCATAGCGCCCTTTGCTAAACGTACTCTCATCAATCGTAACCAATTCATCCAGTATGAATCCATTTTCATCAAACGTTACTTTTACATGATTTTGCGTGAACTCATCTTGCAGTAATTGCAAAAGATATTGCTCATACGTCTGTCTTATCTGAATGGCATCAGATTTAATTCGGTAGAGTACGTTCTCATCAAAGTGATTCATCAATAAATTACGTGTATTGATCATCGCTTCGTTGATCTCAGCAGATAATTCATCCTGCAGATTCTCAAAACTTTTTGCGATTTCTTCCGGATCACGGCACTGTTGATAAATTTCGGCAACCCGCTTTTCAAAATCAACTCCGGAGCCAATTGCCCCTAAGATTTCATCACTAGCACCGAAAACACCTTCAAAAAGTTGGAACTTCTCAGAGAGCAGATCATAAACACGAGAGTCTGCTTCATTACTACGATCCACAAAGTTCACCACCACGACATCATGCTTTTGACCATAACGATGGCAACGCCCAATACGCTGTTCAATACGTTGCGGATTCCAAGGTAAATCGTAATTAATAATCAAAGAACAGAACTGTAAATTAATCCCTTCAGCACCGGCTTCTGTTGCAATCATGACAGTGCCTTTCTCTCTGAAATAATCTACTAATGCAGCGCGAATATCTGCCGTCTTTGCACCAGTGACGCGATCCGTTCCTTTATATCTTTCTAGCCATTCTTTATATATTTCTTGAGCCTTTGCATCGTTGTTCGTGCCGTTAAATAGTACTAAACCATGTGCATAAGAAGTATCTTTCAAAAGTTCAGTCAAGTATTCCTGGGTACGTTTTGACTCAGTAAAGATAATGGCTTTCTTTTGAGCACCAAGTTCCTCTAATGCGACAAAAGATTTTTCTAATGCAGTGAGTAAAGCCTTGCCTTTAGCTTGCTGTTTGATATCAGCTGCTAGAGACTGGAAAGCCTTCAACTCCTCAATTTCTTCTTCAATTGCCTGTTTTTCTTGTGCTGAAAGGACTTCATCGTCAACTATTAATTCGTCATAATCATCACCGGACTCTGATAACGCTTCGTAATCATCATCCAGATCATCAAGAATATCCTGATCTTGATTGACTAATTTTTTCTCTAGTCGAGCAATCATCGTCGCCAATGCACCAGCAATTGCTTGGGTCGATGAGGCTAACAACTTCCAGAGTACTAATGAAATAAGTTGTCGCTGACCTGCAGGTAATGCTTGTAAGTTCGGTCTTCTCAGATATTCAGCAACCAATTCCCTAAGGGTTTGTTCTTCTTGTGTAGGTGTAAAATCCTGTACGATCGCCCGACGTGCCGTATAGGAGACGAATGGTTGAACTTGCTGTCTTAAAGTCCGTTTACAAACCGTGGCTAATCGCGAACGTAATTGAGGTAAGGTTGCTTCTTTATCACCCACAATAAACTGACTTTTAAAACTCTCAATATCACCAAAAACCCGCTCATCCAAAATACTCACTAGTCCATATAGTTCAAGCAATGAGTTTTGTAATGGTGTCGCAGTAAGCAAAACTTTATTGTGTACATGTTTGAGTGAGCTTTTAATAATATTTGCTGTCACATTATTTTTCTTGTACACATTTCTTAATCGATGTGCTTCATCAATAACAACTAAATCCCAGGCTATATTTTGTAAATCTTTCGCTTTAGATTTCGCAAATTGATAGGAACATATCACGACTCCATCATGATGAAATGGCGATGTATTCCCTTGTTTTTTTAATTGGTTATACAGTTTAGCTTCTTGGATCGTTGCCTTTAATCCAAATTTATCATACAGCTCTTGATACCACTGCTTTCTTAAATTTGCAGGCGTGATCACTAAAATTCGTTTCTTTCTTTCAGCCCAAGTTTGAGCTATCACTAAACCTGCTTCAATGGTTTTACCTAAACCAACTTCGTCTGCCAATAATACACCTTGAGACAAAGGATTTTTGAATGCAAATAAAGCCGCATCAACTTGATGAGGATTCAGATCCACCTGTGAGTCAATTAGTGTCGAAGCTAATGAATCAATCGAATTATCCGCAGATTGTTTGGTTAGCAACCAAGATAGGTAGGTTTTCTGTTGGTTAGAAAGCAAGCCTGACATAACCTTATATTTGATATAAAAATTGCCAGAATCTTAACACTTTTATTCTTATAAGGCAGGCTTATACCAATCACATTTTGCTGCTTCATTTGAACTACATTGGATCTTTTTACCCTTACAGAAAATAGGTAAATTATTCGTGTAATCCCAGTTATCACCTTGATATTTGCATAAAAAACAATTTCTAACTGGAACTTTCTTTTTATAGGCAATTTGAATTTGGCGAATAAAGAGCTCACCATGAGCATGCCCAAATGCCATTAAAGAATTTTCAAAATCTGGATCTACTTCAATAATATTTGAATATAAAATCCTATTTTTATTTTTAGCCAAATTGGCATGAATACCCGATAAAGTATTTAGTTCCAAAAAGGATTTACCTGAGTCATAAACATAGAATGCAAAAAATTGTCTAAATGAACATTTACATTCATGATCCAAAACAACTTGCGTAGTTTGGTTGAAGCCCAGAAATAAGGCGTCTTCCGACGTTAAACGAGCATTCTTTATTTTTTGTATATCTTCTTCAGTTTCAATTGGGATCTCAATAATCCGGCGACCAGACTCCTCCTTCTTAGAGCTCAGAAAATGAGTCACAGCGATTTCAATATAAATTTTCTCTTCCGGCTGATCTTTCCTTTTCAATAAAAGATCAGGAATGAATTCACCATCTCTTTTTTCTACTAAAATTTCCGTAAAATACTGAGTTAAATCAAAATCTTTATTGCTATGGCCTAAATCACAATGTTTTAGAATCATCCCTTTATATTTTCTGCATTTTTTAGAAAATTTTAAATTCACGAGGAAGGGAGAACCCTCATTCAGGCATCTCTGATAAGTCTCAAAAAAAATCTTTTTGCCCAGTTTATGTAAATAAGTTTCGCCACTACATTCTTGAATAGTTTTATGAGCAAAATGTGGTTTTTTTACTTGTCCATTAACCTTAGCAATCAACTCATTATTACACCCCAAACAAATATACTTGGAAGAAATTTGCCTACCTGCCAA
>NZ_JBSYVT010000046.1:0-20865 GCF_054112845.1 Acinetobacter sp. NigerLNRRAM0016 | reverse complement strand
GAAATGCATAAATAACAAGAAAATAATAAGGAGATGAAATGAAGGAACTGAAAGCATATTTATCCGCTCGACCAGATCAATACCAAGGTGATGTAACTCCAAGTTTTACTGATTTAGCAGAAATGTTTAGTCGTTTTCAGTATCCACGTATGCATCAGGGCGGTGCGGCACTTTGTGTCTATTTCCAAGGGCAAAAAGTGGTTGATATTTGTATGGGGAAAAAGTCGGCATCTGAAGATTGGGAACAAGATACTTTATCGGTTTGTTATTCAACAGGTAAAGGTGTGTTGGCAACCTTGGCACATATTCTGGTGAGTCGGGGCTTAGTGGACTACGACCAACCTATCGCTGCATATTGGCCTGAATTTGCCCAAAATGGCAAAGCGAAAATCAGTTTAGTCGATGTGCTAAGTCATCAAAGTGGTTTGTATGACATCCGTAATATCATTCAAGATGCATCGCAAATGGCAGATTGGGATGCAATGTTAGAGCATGTTGCGAAAGCTCAGCCGCGTTTTGCGGTTGGTGAAGATGCCGCATATCAGCCACTTACATTTGGTTGGTTGGTGGGTGCAACCTTAGAAAAAGCCACGGGGCAGAGCCTGTCAAGTCTGATGCAGCAATATTTGCTACAACCGCTGGATATTGAAAATGCATATTTTGGTGTACCGCATCAAAGCCTTGGAAATGTTGCTAAACCTTTTGCAAAGTCAACTGCAATCGACTCAAAACCCCAATCATCAAAAGTGAATAAGCAAGCGAAGCGGATGTCCTTGATGGATCAAGTGACGCAATGGTCGGGACAAAATTCACAAGATTTTCAGGATGCCATGATTCCCAAAGGTATGAAAAATTTTAGTTTCTTTAGTGAGCAAGGTTTGCAAGCCGTAATTCCTGCGGCCAATGGGGTTTTTTCGGCCCAAAGTCTAGCCAAAATTTACGCGATGCTGGCTCAAGGTGGTCAATGGCGACAGCAACAACTGATTAAACCTGAAATTTTCCAGCGTATGTCACAGATTCAGTATCGTCACCGTGACCGCATCATGCCGCTTCCAATGCATTGGCGTTTGGGTTATCACCGTGTTTTGACTTTGGGGAAACAGGTACCTAAAGGTTTTGGTCATATTGGTTTTAATGGGTCTGGCGCTTGGTGTGATCCAGAACGCCAATTAAGTTTTGCCTATACGCATAATTTCTCTACGGCATCTATCACAGGGGATTATCGTTTGTGGGGCTTAACGCAGGAAACCTTGCGTTGTGCTGATGCGATTCTGAAGGGACGTAAAGGTTGGTTTTAAGTGACTTGGTTTTCATTCATTGGTCTAAATTGTGCTAAGGTATGCGCGTTTTAAAAGTCTATAGATCGGGTCGATGAATAAACCTATTATGATTCCGTTAATTGCAACCAGCCTTTTGGTGGGTTGTCAGAAGGAAGAGCAGTCTAAAAATCAATTGAATAAGGCTGAATTCGCTGAAACTGCAACACAAGTTCAAGCGATGCAATGGGTTGGTCATTATCAAGGCATAACGCCCTGCATGGGATGTATGTCTCGATGTGGAGAATGTCCGGGTATGGCAGTCGATTTGGTTCTGTATCCCAATATGACTTATGAATTAAAACGTGAGAGTCTAAGTACAGAGAGTGAAATTGAAACTTTCACAGGGCAACTGCGTTTTATCGATTATGCACAAACAAAAATTGAATTGATGAATGTAAAACAACGTAATTTAATTCAATTGGATGTAAATCATTTGCTGTTGGAAATTTTAGAAGATCGAACCGCAGAACATTATCAGGCATATCCAGATTTTACTTTGGATTTGACTAATCCAAAGGCTTAAGTCGCTACAACGTGTTTAATTTCCCCAATCATCCACTCCCTTTAAGATTGTTCATTCACTCTTGAGCAAAAAAACAGTATGCTTAGACCTGTGAAAAGGAGCATACATGTATCAAGTACTTGCGCGTAAATACCGTCCTCGTAATTTTAATGAATTGGTGGGTCAAAACCATGTGTCACGTGCACTGAGCAGTGCCTTAGAACGTGGTCGTTTACACCATGCCTATTTATTTACGGGTACACGTGGCGTAGGGAAAACTACGATTGCGCGTATTTTAGCCAAATGCTTAAACTGTGAAACTGGCGTAACCGCAACGCCGTGTGAAGTGTGTGCAACGTGTAAGGCAGTGAATGAAGGCCGCTTTATCGATTTAATTGAAATTGATGCTGCTTCACGCACCAAAGTTGAAGATACGCGTGAACTGCTAGATAACGTGCCTTATGCGCCGACTCAGGGGCGTTATAAAGTTTACCTGATTGATGAAGTACACATGCTCTCAACACACTCCTTCAATGCCTTGCTCAAAACTTTAGAAGAACCACCAGAGCATGTGAAATTCTTATTTGCGACTACAGATCCGCAAAAATTACCCATTACCGTGATTTCCCGCTGTTTGCAATTTACATTGCGTCCTTTGGCGGTTGATGAAATTACCGAGCATTTGACTCGTATTTTAGAAAAAGAACAGATTCCTGCACAGCAAGATGCCATTTGGCAGATTGCTGAGTCTGCGCAAGGTTCATTGCGTGATGCACTCTCTTTAACTGACCAAGCAATTGCCTATGGACAAGGTGCCATTCAACATCAAGATGTCAAAGAGATGTTAGGTTTGATTGACCGTACCATCATTTATGATTTGTTGTTGGCGATTCATCAGAATCAGAAAGCACGCGTCAGTCAACTCTTACTGCAATTTAGACAGCAAGCTTTAGATGTTTCTCTAGTATTAGATCAGTTGATTTCGACGCTGCATGAATTGGCATTGCTGCAATACTTACCTGATTTAAGCTTGAAATATAGTGCGGAAATCAACCAAAAAATTTCCCAGCTATCGCAGTTAATTGCCGATCAAGATTTACAGCTATATTACCAAATTGCCTGTAAAGGTCGCGCAGATTTACAACTTGCGGTGACTCAAGAGCAAGGTTTTGAAATGTGTGTGCTGCGTTTGTTGGCATTTAGACCATTACAACCGAATGAAGTCTTGGTCTCTGCACCTGCTACACAAATTCAATCTGCGCCTGTGTTGGCGACTGAACAAGCTGTAGCGCATAGCAATGTTGTAGTTGCAGCTCCGCAAGATCAAATCCAATCGATAATGGAAGTTACAGCACCTGTAGAAAGCCTTGTTATTCAGGAGAATCTACAGGAAGAATCGGTATTAGCAGAAGCGTCTGCACAGGTTGAAGAAACCGCCGATCTGAATAGTAATCCAGATCAAATTGTGTTTGATCCTGCCAGTGAAGATGTACTGTTTGATTTAGATGAGGAAGAAGATTCGACCCCAGTGGAATCATCAGAATCTAGCAGTGATGACTTCTTGTTTGAAGAAATTGCTCCGATCGAAGATCATGCAAAAGCAGAAAGAACGGTTGAAGCCACTATTGCAAAGGATGTTCTTTCACTTGAGCCAAGTTCGACCAATTTAGAAGTTGAGCAAGATTCTCTCTTTAGTTTATCTGCAGAAGATGTTGAACCTCAGCAAACTGTTCAAACTCCAATTGAACAGCTACAAGTTGAAATTGAGGCCCAACCAATACAAGAGCTGGCTGACACTCCAATATCAAACTTGATGCCGCAAGATATTTTGCGTCTGCAAGAACAGGTTTTGGAAGGCGAGTGGACCTTAGGCAAGTGGGAATATTGGTTCAGACAGAGTGAATTATCACCAGCTGTGCAAGAGTTAGCACAACATGGGGTCATGACGGGTCATATCGATGCAGAATCTATTTTTCATATACCTGAGCAATATCAGCAGCTCTTGGGTCAATCACAGCACTCTTTGGAACAAGCCCTGAAAAAACAGTGGCCGAATACCCTGTTTAAAATTGAATATGGTGCAGTCACTGAAACCACACCTTATATTTTGCAGCATCAACGTAAAGAGCAAGCCCATGGTCGAGCGGTAGAGTTATTACAGACCGAACCTGTGGTGCGTGACTTAATCCAAGGTTTTGATGCTGAGTTACAAAATATTCAATTAAAATAAGGCTTAGACAAATTTAGGTTCAGGCTCAACTTGCATATAGGCTTGTAGAGCCTGACGCATGTGAGTCGGGATTGGGGTACTTTTACGTTGTTCCCGGTCTACAAACACATGAATAAATTGCCCTTGCGCTGCTGCGGCATCCTGATTGACTTTAAAAATTGCCAAATCGTATTCCAATGAACTATTCCCCATGCGTTTAATTGCAACGCCGACTTCAATGATTTCGGGATAACTTAATTCTTGTAAAAACTGGCAAGATGAACTCACGACCAAGCCAATAACGGGCGAATGGTGAATGTCAAAATGGGCTTTTTGAATCAGCAGGGCATTGGCAGCGCTATCAAAATAACTGTAATAATTAACATTATTCACATGCCCATAAATGTCATTGTCGGACCAACGCGTTTGTATGGGAAAAATAAAAGGGTAGTTTGCTCTGAGTTTGGCTTGAGGTTTCATTGGTAGGCATATCCATTGCAAAGATTGAAGTTAAGCGTAAATGGCTTGGTAAATGTGTTCTGCATCACGCTGGGTAAGATCACGTGGATTATTCTGTAGTAGTCGCGTTTGCAGCATTGCATCCTGTGCCAGTTGGACAATCGCATTTTCAGGCACATTCAGTGCATTAAGTTTTAATGTTAAACCGCTACGGTCTAAATGATTTTGCATGTGATCAATAAATAAATCACATAATCCATCGGTACAGCCTGTACTATAAGGATCCATCCAAGTCATGAGTTCCGCATATAAATGCTTGGCATGCGGTGCATTGAATTTCAAGACTTCCGTCAAGACCAAAGCATTGCTATGTCCATGCGAAATATGAAAATGTCCCCCCAAAGGATAAGCCAAGGCATGCACTGCACCGACAGGTGCATTGGCGAAGGCCTGACCTGCAAACATGGAACCATTCAGCATATTCTGGCGGGCTTGCAGGTTCGAACCATCCTCCAATACCAGTTTCAGGTTTTGATTTAACAGTCGCAGGGCTTGTTTGGCCAACATATCGGCATACAGGTTTTTCTTGATTTTAGAGGTGTAGGCTTCGATGGCATGGACCATCGCGTCAATCCCAGTTGCCGCAGTAATATGCGCGGGCAGACTTTGAGTAAAAGTGGCATCCAAAATGGCGATGTCGGCATAGAGCACAGGGGCAACAATCCCCATTTTTGTGGTTTCACCTGTGGTCACAATCGAAATAGGCGTGACTTCAGAACCAGTGCCTGCCGTGGTCGGAACTAAAATTAACGGTAATCGTGGCGGCTTGGCCTGATTGATCCCATACAAATCAGACAGTTTTTGTTGTTGATCAGGATGCGCCAAAACCGCAATCAGCTTCGCGACATCGAGGGAACTACCACCACCAAAACCAATCACAATATCAACCTGCTCCTGTATGGCAAATTTAACCGCTGCATGGACAATCTGTTCAGGTGGATCGGCAATTACATCGGCATATATCACATAGGGCAAATGAAGATGTTCTAAAATTTCTAGCAGCGGAATATGCAACTGTTGTTGCAGCATGCCATTGTCAGTAACCAGCAATACTTTATGACAATGCTGTTCAGTCAAAATTGTGCGAAGTTCTTGAATTGAACCTAGACCAGAAATAATTCGGGAAACTGTTTGAAACTGAAAGTCATACATGGGCAATTCCTTCTCGCTTTATCGTCATTTACACGTTTTTGTTATACAGTTTTAGTGGGATTCATCCTCCAAATAACTTAACATAAGCTCTTGCAAAATAAACGATCTATTGAGGTGCTTATGTCATCGCAAACGCCCTACAAGGTGTTATGTGTCTGTCTTGGAAATATCTGCCGTTCTCCTACAGCAGAAGTGGTCTTTAGACATTATTGTGATGCGCATCAACTGAATATCGAGGTCGATTCTGCAGGAACCAGCAATTATCATCCGAATAAAGCACCTGATTTAAGAAGCCAGAAGCATGCCAAAAAGCGTGGCTATGATTTGTCTGCCTTACGCGCCCGCCAGCTTCATCTGCAAGACTTCGCCGAATTTGATCTGATCTTGGCGATGGATTATGAAAATTTAGAAGATATTCAGGCATTAATGCAGCAGGCTCAATCTGTGCTAGGGCAGCATATGCTTCGTGCAAAGATTGCCCTGATGAGTGAGCATGATCAAAAATTTCTTCAACAAGCTGTGCCAGACCCTTATTATGGTGGCGATGATGGATTTGAGCGTGTACTTGATCAATGTGAATCAAGTAGTTTGGCTTGGGTTCAGGTTCTTCAACAACAGCTGAAAGGCTAGTTCAGGTTTAAGCATGTATATTCAGAATAACGTTCAACTTCAGCCTTTTAACACCTTAAATTTGGGTTCTGTTGCATCACATTATGTGAAAGTCGAGAATGAAAGCATGTTGTTGGAGGCGTTATCTTATGCTGAACAACAGCAGCTTAATATTTTAATTCTCTCGGGTGGAAGCAATATGCTTTTACCTGAGCATATTCATGCATTGGTCATCCATATGGATATTCAAGGTATTGAAACCTTGGCGGAAGACGATCAAACCAAGATCTTGTCTGTAGGCGCAGGGCAAATCTGGCATGACTTTGTACTCTGGACCACTGAACAACAGTTATATGGTTTGCAAAATTTAGCTTTGATTCCAGGTTTGGTGGGTGCATCTCCAGTTCAGAATATTGGGGCTTATGGGGTAGAAGTTGGTGAATTTATTCAAGCTGTACGTGTGTATGACCGTCAGTTACAGCAGTTTACTGAAATTCTAAGTGCAGATTGTCAGTTTGCTTATCGACACAGTATTTTTAAGGATGATCCTGAGCGATATGTTATTACTCAAGTGATCTTTAAGCTTCTGAAACAAGCGGATTTGAAGTTGAGCTATGGTGATTTGAAGCAAGCCGTGGGTGAAGACTTAACGGCTGAAAATCTTCAAAAACAAGTGATTCAAATTCGTCAGAGTAAGTTGCCTGACCCTAAAGAATATCCGAACG
Source organism: Acinetobacter sp. NigerLNRRAM0016 (assembly GCF_054112845.1). NCBI lineage: Bacteria > Pseudomonadati > Pseudomonadota > Gammaproteobacteria > Moraxellales > Moraxellaceae > Acinetobacter > Acinetobacter sp. NigerLNRRAM0016. The sequence continues at coordinate 13,830 of NZ_JBSYVT010000046.1, read as the reverse complement.
TAGGCAGTTTTTTTAAAAATCCTGTGATCACTGCACAGTGCTTTGACCAAATAAATACGAAATTCCCTCAATTGCCCCATTATCCTCAAGCGGGTGGTCAGATTAAAATTGCTGCAGGCTGGTTAATTGATCAAGCAGGCTGGAAAGGTAAGCGCTTAGGCATGGTTGGAATGTTCGCTAAACAAGCTTTAGTACTGGTGAACTACGAACAAGCGACTTTATCTGATGTGCAGGCAACCTATCGTGCGGTGCAGCAAGATGTGTTGACTAAGTTTGATATTGCACTGGAACCAGAACCAGTATTATTTAATTCTGTCGGTTTAATTCAATCACATACGGGATAATGAATGGCTAAAACACATTGGATGGTTCGTATTGTACAGATAGCAGCGTTGTTATTTGTACTTTTGGGCTGTCTGCTGGTTTTTATTTATTCGCCTTTTTATTCTAAATTGGTGGTGAAGGCACTCAACAGCTTTGTTCCTGTCGAAGTCAATGAAGTGGCTGCACAAAGTCAAAAAATGGCAGCACTTAGTGAAGCGGAGAACTTAGAACCTGGTTCCAACTTGTGGATCGCACGTCAAGCCTATCTTAAGTTGATGGAACAGGAAATTCAGCAAAACAATTCTGAAAATTTGCCGCAAATTCAGGCACGCTATACAGCTTTGCAAGCGTTAATTAATAAAGAGCAGCAAGAGCAAGCCGAGGAAGAGGAACGTCCACAGGTTCCTCTTTTGGCAGATCCAGAGCAAGCCTCTTCCGAACCTGAAGATCCTACTCAGAATGTAAAAGAACTTTTGGAGTTGGACAGTAAAGAAAATAAGGCTTTAATGGAAAAGTATCTCGACTTTTTGCAAACGCATGAGGTCGAACCTGTTGTTGAAACTGCAGATCCGCAACAAATTGAAAAAGATATTGCGCAAATCAAAGAACAAAATGAAGCACCTAAAGCGGCTTTATCACAACCTTATGCCATTGTGGTTTTAGGGGGTGGATTAACTTTAGACAAAAATAGAAAAGATATTGTGGTCAATGACTATACAAAATTACGACTGGAGAAAACCTTAGAAGTCGAAAAGCAGTATAACTTACCGATCGTGCTCAGTGGTGTAGAAGCACCTTATATGCAGACGTGGTTGAAAGAACGTGGTGTAGATGCCAAATTATTAGAAAATAGAAGTATGAATACTTGTGAAAACTCCCGTTTCAGCTCGCTATTATTACAAAAGAAAGGGGGAGCACCGACGGTGATTTTAATTACCGATCAATACCATATGCCAAGAACACGTCGTTTATTTGCTTTAAATGGCATAGAGACAGTACCTATAGAGGCACCAATGCCAACTCAATTAACAGCTTGGCAGCCAAGCCAGCAAAACTATGATCATAGTCGCCGTGCGAATTATGAAATGTTGGCGACTATTCGCGATATGTTATTTGGCTCAAGCGATTGCCGCGAGGTACCCTAATGCCTGAAATTCCATTTTTAAATCCAAATATCTTAAAACAACTGGATTTACCTGTACCCAGTCGTGACACCACACCACAGGTTCTGGACCCGTTAAATCTGAATCATGCATTTTCTCCTTCAGTTGAATTACAAGCTTACCGAAAGTTGTATGGTTTACATTTACTCAACTGTGAGCACTGGCAAGGCTTTGTGCAAATGCCACTGTTTAAACTGCATGTGCAAGTGTTCCAGCCTAAAGCCAATGCAGAAGGGCAGTTAGAAATTAAAGGGACAGTATTTCTCTTACATGGTTATTTAGAACACAGTGGGATCTATCAACCGATTATTCGTGAGTTGTTAGAGCAAGGTTTCAGTGTGCTTACCTATGATTTACCAGGTCATGGGTTGAGTGATGGTTCACCTGCTAGCATTCAAGATTTTGATCACTATCAGCGGGTATTGCATGCGGTATATCAGTATGTGAAAAATGCTTCTCAACTTCCAAAACCATGGCTAGGTATTGGGCAAAGTACAGGTGGTGCAATCTGGATGCATCATTTACTTGAATTTGCTGAACGTCGTGAAAATCCTTATGTGGAACGGGTATTGTTGCTGTCCCCTTTGATCCGTCCTGCAAAATCTGCTTGGTGGCATAACTCTGTGGGCTTAGGCATCATCCGTCGGATCAAACGTCAAGTACCTCGTCATTTCCGTCGCAATAACCATAATCCCGAGTTTTTACGCTTTGTGCGTTTAAAAGATCCTTTACAGCCACGCATGATGGGGATGGACTGGATTTTGGCGATGTCAAAATGGATGCAGCAAATGGAAGAGCGACCTTCTTGCCGTATCCCAGTATGGTTAGCGCAAGGGGCATTAGATCAGACTGTAGATTGGCGTTACAACATTGAGTTCATCCGTCAAAAGTTCCGATTACAGACCTTGTTGATGTTGGAAGAGGGTTCTCATCAGCTTATTAATGAGCGGGCAGATATTCGCGCTGCATTGACGGGTTTAATACCAGCGTTCCTGCATGCACATAGTTCTGGTGAATATTACTAAGTTTATTTATTTTTTAATCGATTGAGTGAAAACTAGGCTGTGATTACAGCCCAGTTTCTTTAGTTTAGAAATATTCCATTTTTGCCATATTCCACATACGGAAATAAAAGTTTTCTTCGTCTTTATTTTCGCAATTCAGTAGTTCGCCGTCTTTTAACCAAAAATGCAGTTGTGCATAGTTTTTAATTTCACGGTCATTTAAGCGTTGCGCTAAATGGTGGGCTTTAATGTCCGAAGGATGGCGCAAGCCTGCAGCAGCTATCATTTCTGATAAGGCATGCATGGTATTCTTGTGGAAGTGGAACACCCGTTCCGCTTTGGAGGATACATGAAGGGCTTTTTGGCGGTCTGGATCCTGAGTAGCGACACCGACAGGGCACTGATTGGTGTGGCAGCTTTGTGCCTGAATACAGCCAATCGCAAACATAAAACCACGTGCTGAATTGACCCAATCTGCTCCAATAGCCATAGTACTGGCAATGTCAAAAGCACTGATAATTTTACCGCTGGCACCAATCTTGATTTGCTTTCGAAGCCCAGCACCTACTAATGTATTGTGTACGAAGAGTACACCTTCGCGCAGCGGTGTGCCCATATTGTTAATTAATTCAATTGGTGCTGCACCAGTACCACCTTCAGAGCCATCAACCACAATAAAGTCAGGTACGATTTGCGTATGTAGCATTGCTTTGACAATCCCCATAAATTGCCAAGGCTGACCAATACAGAGTTTAAATCCGACAGGTTTACCCCCTGAAAGTTCACGTAAGGTTTGAATGAATTGCAGCATCTCAATCGGGGTATTGAACGCGGAATGCTTGGAAGGAGAAATACAATCCCGATCACGCGGAATACCACGGATTTGCGCAATCTCTGCTGAAATCTTATGTTTGGGTAAAATTCCGCCATGTCCTGGTTTGGCACCTTGCGAGAGTTTAATCTCAATCATTTTAATTTGAGGCAATACCGCTTGCTGCGCATATTTGACTGGGTCAAATGTGCCATCTTCGGTACGGCAACCAAAATATCCACTACCCAGTTCCCAAACAATATCACCGCCATACTCCAGATGGTAAGGGCTGAGGCTACCTTCACCCGTGTCATGATAAAAGTTGCCTAATTGTGCCCCCTTGTTCAATGCGCGGATGGCATTCGCACTCAAGCTGCCAAAACTCATGGCAGAGATATTCATGATGGAGGCATTATAAGGTTGAGAGCATTGTGAACTGCCAATCTGAATCCGAAATGTAGATGGGTCAGCAGGTGGACAGGGTTGAATCGAGTGTGTCATAAAACGATAGTCTTGTTCATACACATCAATGATTGAGCCAAAGGGTTTATCCGAGTTTTCATTCTTTGAGCGTTGATAGACCAAGCTGCGTTGCATGCGTGAAAAAGGCAGAGCATCATCATCTGATTCAATAAAATATTGGCGAATTTCAGGACGAAACTCTTCAAACAGAAAGCGGAAGTGTCCCATGATGGGATAATTTTTTAAGATGGAATGTTGGTTTTGTAGTAGATCATAGAGTCCGAGTAAGCTAAGTAGGGAAGTAATTAACCAGAGCGAATTCAGTACCGTATCGGAAAGGAAATAATAAATATAATGCGGAGCATAGTTTAACCTAAACCAAGTAATGCTCAGGGCAATAAAGATGCAGGCGAACCAGACAGAGTGTCGTGAAAAAAACGTATTTAATAATTTATGGCGAACAATTTGAGCAGGATTCGGCATTGTTGTAATTCATCCTTGTACCTGATGGATATTTGTTTTCACAATGCCAAGATTGAGACCAGAGTACAAGTCATAATTTGTGTGAGAAGTCCATTAATAAATCATGAGATAAGTCGATAGGCTTACATAGGGTTAATGTTTACTTTCATTTAATTTATGCGACAGTGCAGTTTTATTGTGTAAATATTCAGCTATAAGTGTATCTTAAGCATATAAGAAGCATAAATCAGGGAGAGCGCTTCAAATTACCCAAATATAGGGATATGAGTCATCTTGAAAACCTGCGTATATTTCAAAGCAAGAGATGGGGTGTGACATGAATGATATTGAAACGGTTTTACCAGTACCTGTAATTATTCTTGAAGATGAACCAATTATACAAAAACGTCTTCAACGAGTTTTAACTGAACTGGGATATGAAAATGAGACATTGCATTTTGTCTCCAATTTAAAACAAGCATTCGAAAAAATGGAGGAAATCCCAATTTCACTGGCTTTGGTTGATTTGGGATTGCCAGATGGAAATGGGGTTGAGTTCATAGAAAAATTAAGAGAGCGCGATACAAGTGCTTTAATTTTGGTGATTTCCGCCTGGAGTACGCAAGCGAGCCTGTTTTCCGCCATCAAGGCGGGTGCGACAGGCTATGTGTTAAAAGAACGCGATGATTCGGAAGTCCTATTGGCCATACGTAGCATTTTGCGGGGTGGTGCGCCGATTGATCCTTTTATTGCCAGAGAAATTTTGGCACAAATTGCGGTGCAGGAAGATATTCAAGATAAAAATGAGCATGATAATTTGCCATCTGATATGGAAGCTTTGACCAATCGTGAGAAGGAGATTCTAGACTTGGTGGCGCAAGGTTTAAGTAATCGTGAAATTTCGGAACAATTGTTTGTTTCACGTTATACAGTAGAAAGTCATATTAAACATATTTATAGAAAGTTGTCTGTTTCTAAACGGACCAAGGCAGTGAGTGCTGCCAGAACCTTAGGCATTATATGACCAAATTGATTCTGCGATGTTTCTGTATGCTTGCTTTGGCTTGCATTCATATGCAGGTCTTCGCAGCATCATATTTTTCAATTAGTCCGCAATGTACCATTCAGGTTCAACCGATTCAGTTTGTCAAAACAGATTCGATTCAACATGTGCCTCAAACTGGCTGGAAGACGGTCGATTTACCTGATAACTGGTCACAACATGAGCCGCAGTATAATGGCGGGGTTTGGTATAGGATTTTGTGGAAACCAGATTGTTCATCTGGAACTTTAAACCAGTCCTTTGCTTTCTCTATCGACTATATAAATTCTGCGGGAGCAGTGTATTTCAACCGTAATGTGCTTTGGAGAGACAAGAATTTAGTTGAACCCTTGTCCAAAAGCTGGAATATTCCGCGTTACTGGGTACTCACACCCTCGAGTTTAAAAGCGGATGAAAATGAATTTCTCATTTATGTGACAGGTTATGCCTTTCAAAATGCAGGTCTGGGAGCAGTCTCTTTTCAAAATGTACAAGCGGCGTATGATCAGCAGCAACAACAGATCTGGAATCGACGGACGTTATTTGAAATTAACATCATTATTTCCTTGGTTCTGGGTTTATTGTGTTTTTCAATCTGGATTTTTAGACGTTCTGAAACGACTTTTGCTTGGTTCGCCCTGAGTTGTCTCCTTTGGGTTTTATTTATTTCCAATATTCTCGTCATAGAAACCAAGCCATTTGCGAATAATATTCTTGCTGCTCAAGCCAATATCAGTTTTTTCGCGCTATATATGGTGTGCTTTTGTACCTATTTACTTCGATTTATTCGAGTTGAACTGATCAAAGTCGAACGCATTGTTTGGGCAATCACAGCAATTGTCTTACTTGTCATCTTCTTTACCCCAGTACAATGGCTGACTGCTGTATTTATAAATATTTTCATGATGTATGTTGCACTCTTTTTATTGACCTACATTTACTTGGGTTATGTCACGTATAGAACCAGAAAAAGAGAATATATATTTTTGCTGATGTGCCTGACTGGAATTTTATTCTGTGCACTTTTTGATACGGTACTGTTAGGTTCTGAATTACATAAAGATATTAAGCCACTCTCACCTTATACCTCACCCATTATCACGATATTTGTGGTGCTCATTTTGGGCGTGAAACTGGCACGTAATACACGTCGTATAGAAAAATTTAATCAGCGTTTAGAAGAAAAAGTACAACAGGTCAGCGATGATTTGTATTCCAGCATGAACGAAAAACATAAGCTGGAACTGGAAAATGTCAGACTTCAAGAACGCATCCATCTCTCACATGATTTGCATGATGGTTTAGGTTCGTCTTTGGTTCGCTCCATGATTATTGTCGATCAAGCGGAGCAGAATATGTCGAATCAACAGTTTCTGTCTATTTTGAAGTTGTTGAGAGATGATCTAAGGCAGATTATCGACAGTGGTTCGAGTTTGGAATCCCGTGTACCTGAAAATCCTATTTTATGGGTAGCACCAGTTCGGCATCGTTTTAGTCAACTCATGGAAGAGTTGGATATCGAATCGAAATGGTCATTTCCGCAAAATTGGGGTTATGTACCGACAGCCTTACAATGTTTAACCCTGATTCGTGTGCTTGAGGAAAGTTTAACCAATGTAGTTAAACACAGTCAGGCAAAACATGTGTACGTTTCCATGGTCTTTCCTTATGAACGGCAACTGATTTTAACCATAGAGGATGATGGTGTGGGTTTTGACGTGAAAAGTAATTTTCAGAATGGAATGAGTATTGGTATTCGCAGCATGAAGATGCGTTTAGAGCGGGTCAGTGCAGAATTACAAGTGACCTCTGAAAGAGGAAAGACCGTGGTGCAAGCCTTATTGGAAATAAAATAAAGGATAAAAGTAAAGGGTATTAAAGCTGGATTTAATACCCTTTGCTTGAAGATTATTCTTCCTCTGCTGGCGGCAGAAGCATCAGAATGGAATCATTCATCAATTGAGTCAGATCTTCTAGAATTTCTTCATGATCAAAACTTTGATCAAAAGGAAGCGCTTGACCATCGGCAATCTGCTTTAATTGCGCTGTAAATTCTTCTGAAATACAGACTTGCTCACCATTTGCCCAAAACAATAATTCAGTATCTTGTTCTGTGTAGAGTAGGCGAGAAGCTGGTTCGAGTAAAATTTCATATCCCGTATCTAAAATTTCACGTAAGTCATCCGCTTCAATTTCATCAGGTTCAGGGATGTTGTCTGGATATTTGGGTTCAGACATTAAACTCATGATGGCATCATCAAGTTCAGCTGAGTTTTGTAGGCGTTGTAAGAGTTCCGATTTTAAATAGTCCAGCTCTGCTTTTGAGATTTGTCCAATATCACTGCTGTGTTGGCGTTGAATATCAAGCATTGGGTTCTTTAAGAAGCCATTACTCGCAAATTTGTCACTGACACGATCCATCATATCCGCCATGTTTGGCATGCGGAAACCAAAAGAGAAAGTCAGACAGTCATCTTCTGCGACACCATAGTGTGAAAGACCTGGTGGAACGTAAAGTAAATCACCTGGAGCAAGGACCTCATCAAAATCAACCTGCATTTCAGGTAGAAGTTTTAAAGGCTGACCAGAAACAAATTCGGTATTGGCATCACACATTTGCCCAAGCTGCCAGCGACGATGTCCATAGCCTTGTACAAGGAACACATCATAGAAGTCAAAATGTTTACCGACTGATCCGCCTTTTGGTGCATAAGACACCATAATGTCATCGCGGCGCCATTGCGGAATAAATGGGAACTTTTTCCATAATTCAGCCAAATCAAAAGAGTAGTGATCGACTGCTTGGACCAATAGCGTCCAAAGTTTTGGCATTTTTTGGAAATCGCCTTTAACTAAAGGAGAAGATTTCACAGACCATTGATTTGAATCTTTATCTTTCTGCTTAATCAAGCGCGCCGTAACATGCTCTTCTAAAGCCAGTTCCATGACATCATTCGGTTCTAAGATATTTGTAATCTCAGGTAGCGCGTTACGGACAAGTAACGGTTTCTTTTGCCAGTATTCAGCAAGAAATTGTTCAGCGGTAATGCCGCCTAATACATCTAGAGGTTGAGACATAAAATACAGCCTAAATTAAGGAACTAAAATATTTAATTGACGGAGAATTTGGCAAAGCTGAATCATCGGCATGCCCATTAAAGTGGTTTGATCTTGACCAATCATTTGTTCGAATAAACTAATGCCCAAACTTTCACATTTGAAACTGCCTGCGCAATGTAGCGGTTGCTCAACGGCAACATAACGCTCAATTTCGGCCATACTCAGTTTGCGGAACTTGACTTTGTAGTGTTCGACCAGTGTTTGTTCAAAGCCTGTGGCGTATTGTTGGACACTCAACGCGGTACTGAAATAAACAATCTTGTCAGAGTTGGCTTGCAACTGGCGAATGGCTTTTTCGGTGGAGAGGGGTTTGCCAATAAAAATATCAGGCGCACCTTCACGCCATGCCACCTGATCAGAACCAATCACAATCGCGTCAGGGTGTTTTTGTGCAATGGTATTGGCTTTTTCAAAGGCCAAACGTCGAGCCAAATCATCGGCATGTAATTCACCGCGCGGTGATTCATCAATATCAGGCACAACACATTCATACTGGATCTTGAGACGATCCATTAAGTCTTTGCGAGTCTGACTGCTTGAAGCCAGAATGATTTGGGTATTCATCAGATTGCGTAATCCATTAATACATTCAGGGGAACATAAGAAAGAACGGCTTGATGGCAGGCGTGAATTTTAATCGGAGGTGCTTGACCCGCCTGATATGCTTCAACCCAACGAGTCACACAAATACACCAGAAATCTCCAGGCTGTAGACCCGGGAAACCCACTTCAGGTAAAGGTGTGATTAAGTCATTGCCCACTTTCTGCGAAAAATTAAGAAACTCTGAAGTCATTTGCGCACATACGGTGTGCTGCCCTAAATCAGTGGTAGCAGTATGGCAAAACCCATTGCGAAAGTAGCCGGTAATTGGGTCGAAACAACAACTGGCTAAGGGTTCGCCAAATACGTTTAAGCGGTTAATTTGAGGATCTGGATGAAATGACATAACAGTGAATCAATTTGTGGCTTTTCAATATCATAATCAAAACTGACGCTTTCGGCAGCTTTTATACAAAAGAAGCTAACCTTTTTCTGCATAATCATTTAAAATCGTGCCGATTTTAAATATTCAGAGAGCTATACATGAATTTTCAGCGTATGACTGACCTTGATTTAGCAGGTAAGCGAGTACTTATTCGTGAAGACTTAAATGTACCTGTTAAAAACGGTGTGATTACCAGTGATGCACGTTTACGTGCGGCATTACCGACAATCAAAGCTGCTTTAGAAAAAGGTGCAGCAGTCATGGTGTATTCACACCTTGGTCGTCCTGTTGAAGGTGAACCAAAAGCTGAACAATCTTTAGCTCCTGTAGCGGCTTATTTAACAGAAGCATTGGGTCAAGATGTACAGTTAGTAACTGACTATCTTGATGGCGTTGAAGTTCAAGCGGGTCAAGTGGTTCTTTTGGAAAACTGCCGTTTTAACCACGGTGAAAAGAAAAACAATCCTGAACTTGCACAAAAATATGCTGCACTTTGTGACGTATTCGTGATGGATGCATTTGGTACAGCACACCGTGCAGAAGCTTCAACTGAAGGTGTTGCGCGTTTAGCACCTGTAGCAGCAGCGGGTCCACTTCTTGCAGCAGAACTTGATGCTTTAGGTCGTGCGTTACAAACTCCTGAAAAGCCAATGGTTGCAATTGTTGCGGGTTCTAAAGTTTCAACTAAACTTGATGTACTCACTTCACTTTCTGACATTTGCGATCAATTGATTGTCGGTGGTGGTATTGCCAATACATTCTTGGCTGCTGCGGGTTATAACGTGGGTAAATCATTATGTGAAAATGATTTAATCGACACTGCGAAAGCCATTGCTGCAAAAGTATCTGTTCCACTGCCAACTGACGTTGTAGTTGCTGATGCCAGCGAAATCAATTTTGACGATTTCTTGGGTTCATTAGCGGCTGCGAAAGCAGTAGTAAAAAAAGTTGAAGATGTTGCTGACAACGATATGATTTTGGATGTAGGTCCAGAAACAGCTCAAGCGTTTGCAGAAATCTTGAAAACTTCAAAAACAATTCTTTGGAACGGTCCTGTAGGTGTATTCGAAGTTGATCAATTCGGTGAAGGCACAAAAACACTTTCTTTAGCGATTGCTGAATCTGAAGGTTTCTCTATTGCAGGTGGTGGTGATACTTTAGCTGCAATCGACAAATACGAAGTTGCTGACAAAATTGGTTATATTTCAACGGGTGGCGGTGCGTTCCTTGAGTTTGTTGAAGGTAAAACACTTCCAGCAGTCGCTGTTCTTTTAGAGCGTGCTTAACAGTCTCATTCATCTGATCAGATGAAATAAAAGAAAAGGTTGACTATGGTCAGCCTTTTTTATTGCATTCATCTTTAGGTCATCAAACTGTCATATATCTGCAATAAAATCATGGGCATTAAATCACCTGTTGTAGGAATAATGTGATGAACCTAAAATTAATACTTGCTGCTTTATTAATCGCACCATTGGCTTTAACTGCATGTGCAAAAAAAGATGAAGCACCTAAAACAGACGCGGCAGTAGAAGAAAAAGTAACGCCAGAACAGCAAGCTGCAATTGATTCATTAGACAAGCCAGTCATGGATGAAAAGAACACTGACGTACCTGCTGAAGTTGCCAATGCAGACGCTGATTCTGCGACTCCAGCGACGGAAGCTGAAGCTTCACAGGCAGCTGCACAATAATTTGTGGTAATTTGTTTAAAAGTCCCTGCAAAAGCAGGGATTTTTTTTTAAATAGTGTGTTTAGTTGCTGAATTGAAAGTAATGACCATGTAGAATATGGCGCATTACCTGGGAGGACACTATGGCACTTATTTCTATGCGCCAGCTGTTGGACCACGCTGCAGAGCATGGCTACGGCGTACCAGCATTTAACGTAAACAACTTAGAACAAATGCGCGCAATCATGTTAGCTGCTGATGCAACTAACTCACCTGTAATCGTTCAGGCTTCTGCAGGTGCACGCAAATATGCAGGCGCTCCTTTCTTACGCCATCTTATTTTGGCTGCAATTGAAGAATGGCCGCACATTCCAGTGGTTATGCACCAAGACCATGGTACAAGCCCAGACGTATGCCAACGCTCAATCCAGTTAGGCTTCTCATCAGTGATGATGGATGGTTCATTGGGTGAAGATGGTAAAACACCAACGTCTTACGAATACAACGTAGATGTGACTCGTCGCACTGTTGCGATGGCACATGCGTGTGGCGTATCTGTTGAAGGTGAAATTGGTTGCTTAGGTAGCCTTGAAACTGGTATGGCGGGTGAAGAAGATGGCGTAGGCGCTGAAGGCGTTCTTGACCACTCTCAACTCCTGACTTCTGTAGAAGAAGCGCGTAGCTTCGTTGCAGATACCAATGTAGATGCTTTGGCAATTGCAGTAGGTACTTCACACGGTGCGTATAAGTTTACACGTCCACCTACAGGTGACATTTTGGCCATTGACCGCATTAAAGAAATTCATGCGGCACTTCCAAATACGCATCTTGTAATGCACGGTTCAAGCTCTGTACCACAAGAATGGTTAGCAGTAATTAACCAATACGGCGGTGACATCAAAGAGACTTATGGTGTTCCTGTTGAGCAATTGGTTGAAGCGATCAAACATGGTGTGCGTAAAATCAACATCGATACTGACTTACGTTTAGCCTCTACTGGTGCAATGCGTCGTATGATGGCAGAACAGCCAAGCGAATTCGATCCACGTAAATTCTTTGCAAAAACTGTTGATGCAATGAAACAAATCTGTGTTGATCGTTACGAAGCATTTGGTACTGCGGGCAATGCTGACAAGATTCGTCCAATTTCTTTAGAGAAAATGGTCGATCGTTATAAATAATCGCTCCACAAATTATTTATAAATTGAAGCCCACATAGTTTATGTGGGCTTTTTTATGTGATTAATCATAAAATGGGGAAGGTGTTGAATGGAACTGATCCTTGCAGCAGCTGTTTGCAGCGTATTGGTGTCGATTTTACTGAAAATCTGCAAAGCCAAAGGTTTAAATCCGATGCAGATGATTTGCTGGAATTACGCCATTGCCAGTCTGTTATGTTTCTTTTGGTTCAAACCTGATTTAAGTCATATTTCCCCCAGTAATACACCATGGTGGCTCATACTGAGTTTAGGGGTGCTGTTGCCGAGTGTATTCCTCTGTTTGTCTAAATCTTTACAAAGCGCTGGCATTGTTAAAACGGAAGTTGCACAGCGTCTTTCAGTGGTATTGTCGCTAAGTGCTGCTTATTTCATATTTAATGAGCATTTTGGCACATTCAAACTCATTGGAATTGGATTAGGTATTGCAGCGGTCCTATGCATCATCTACTCACATCGTAGCAGCCATGCCCAAACCAGTTACAGTTCTTCAGGCATGATGTATCTGGCAAGTGTGTGGGTGGGCTATGCCTTGGTTGATATTCTGCTGAAATACACCACGGGTCTAGGTGTGCAATTTGCTGTTGCCCTGAATTTAATGTTCATTTGTGCCTTCATCTTTTCATTGTTATATATTGTGCTGACGACAAAGCAAATCGGATCTGCGACCACAATATTGTTGGGTTTAGTTTTGGGATTGTTGAATTTTGCCAATATCGCATTGTATGTGAAAGCACACATGCTGCTGAAAGATACCCCTGCAATCGTATTTGTAGGGATGAATATTCTGGTGGTGGTGTTAGGTGTATTTAGTGGTCTGTTTTTCTTTAAAGAGAAGCTTAAGACCAGTACCAGCCTAGGCTTGGGTTTGGGGATTATGAGTGTGCTTTGTTTAGCTTATACCATGACTGTTTCATAACTTTGCCGATCCATAAGATAGGAAAGCGCAGTAAGTCTGTTTTTTCGGCAACGCCTATTAACAGCCCTGTGTGTTGGCAATCGGGGCAGTGCGGCTGATGTAATGCAGATTGTGCATAGCTATGGAAGTAAATTTGTTGGCAGTGCTTACATTCAAATTTGATAGGTAGCTGGAGCAATATAGACATAACCGACCTCTGCTTAGACTGAGTATAGATTTAAATAAGCAAGATTTGGACCTGAATAAAAAAAGGGACAATTAAATTGTCCCTTTTATTTTCAATGTAAAGCGTTACAGCTTGGTGAAAATTTGTTCTTTGTTCAGGCGCGACTTTGGCAGCTTGGCATTAAAGTCAGTTTCACTACGATAGCCCAATGTGAGTAGTACTGATGGCACAAGCCCTTTTTCAGTGAGTTGTAGTTCTTCGGTTAATAAGTCTTCATTAAAGCCGCCAATTGGTGTGGCATCGATGTTTTCGATTCCTGCAGCAAGTAGGATTTGTCCCAACGCGATAAAGGTTTGATTTTCTGCCCAACGTTGAATATCACCCTTTTCATTGCGGTAATAAGCGACATAACCTGTGCGACTGTCTTTTTGTCCTTGTTTCGCAGTGGCATCTTTAAAACGTCCACTTAAATCATCCTGATTT
>NZ_JBSYVT010000045.1:0-20876 GCF_054112845.1 Acinetobacter sp. NigerLNRRAM0016 | reverse complement strand
TGAGAAATCTTGCTAAAGGGGGAGTATGTTGTAATTGACGAGCTTGGGTCTCGAAAAGCATCTTGATCATAGACCAAACTGTAATTGAGTTCGAGTTCTTCTAAGCACCATATAATGCCTTGTGAGCGTGAATTTGGCTTGTGGTAAAGTTGAATATTGATGTTGTATGGTCACTCACTTTTTTGAGTCATGTTGTTTTTATGTGCATCGTCAAAGCATAACGGATGACACAGGCATAAAAAAACCTGAATCATCATGCTCAGGTTTTTTTATGAGATGAAACATCTCTGAATATGGCGTCCCTACGGGGATTCGAACCCCGGTTACCGCCGTGAAAGGGCGATGTCCTAGGCCTCTAGACGATAGGGACTTAATGAGGCAGGTACTTCTGAAAACTAAACCATCAATTAAATGGCGTCCCTACGGGGATTCGAACCCCGGTTACCGCCGTGAAAGGGCGATGTCCTAGGCCTCTAGACGATAGGGACGTTTCAGAGGTGGGCGTATATTAGGGTGAATAGCAGGGAGTGTCAAACGTTTTTCTGCAATAAAACTGAAAAAAACATGTGGATGTTTAAAATTAAAACAACTTGTTGAGATTTGACTAAAAAATATCCATTTTTCTCAAAAAAGATAGGAAATGGTGATTAGTGTGTGCCGGGATGCCATTGGTTTTTGATGGTGCAAAAAAAGAGCGATCTAAATCGCTCTTTTTCATGTGCTTATGCTTGAGGTGTTTTAGGATGATAAAACACGTAGTAGCTGAGATAGCACAGTGCAATAAAGATTAAACAACCAATAAAGCCCGCCCACATTTCAGGGTCTGCTGCCATACTAATACAGGTAATGAAACAGAAGACAAAACCTAAAATCGGCACAATCGGGAACAATGGTGCTGCAAAGCCGAGCTCTTTTGTTGTGTGCCCTTGCTTATACCATTGGCGGCGGAAATTGAACTGGCTTAAGCAAATGCTCATCCATACCACGACCATCGTAAATGCTGCGACACCCAAAAGGTTTTTAAAGATGGTTTCAGGCGCAAATTGCTCCGACAGTAAACCAGGAATCGCACCAAACATGGTGACAATAATCGCAACGGTTGGAATACCTTTGTGATTCACCTTTGAGAATACCGCAGGTAATTGCTTCTTGTCGGATAATGCCCACATCATACGCGAAGCTGCATATAAACCTGAGTTTGCTGCTGAAAGTAATGCGGTAATAATCACAAAGCGAATGATGTCTTCTGCGTGTGGAATACCAATGTAAGTAAAGACTGTCACGAATGGACTGCTACTAACACCGCTCCCTTCTAAGCCCGCTATTTCGTGTGGTAGCAAGGCGCTGATCACCACAATTGTCCCCACAAAGAAAATTAATAGACGCCAAATCGCAGCATTGATCGCTTTAGGTACATTCTTCGCAGGATCTGCAGTTTCACCTGCTGCCACACCAATTAACTCTGTACCTGAGAAGGCAAAGTTCACAATCAGCATGGTGGCAAAGATGGGGAAGAAGCCTTGTGGGAACCAACCCTCTGCAGTGAGGTTGCTAAACAAGGGTGCCGAGCTATACCCTTGGAATGACAACACACCAAAGATCGCCAAAAGACCCAAAATAATAAAACTAATGACCGTTACGACTTTAACCAGAGACAGCCAGAACTCTGATTCAGCAAATAGTCGAGTTGAACTCATGTTCAGGCCAAAAATGATGGCAGCAAAGATTAGCGTCCAAATCCAGACAGAAATATGTGGGAACCACTCCTGCATCAATAGTGCAGCGGCGGTGAATTCAGTGCCGAGCGTTGCTGTCCATGTTAGCCAGTATAGCCATGTAATCGTATAGCCTGTCCCTGGACCAATGTATTTTTGTGCATATGCGCCGAAAGAACCCGATACAGGCATGTGTACCGCCAGTTCTCCCAGACATAACATCACCATATAGGCAATTAATCCACCTAAAATATAAGCGATGATGGCACCTACAGGCCCCGTTTGTGCAATGACTTCACCCGAACCTAAAAATAGACCTGTTCCGATTGCACCACCAAGTGAAAGCATGACCAGATGTCGAGTACTCATAGCGCGTTTTAAAGGCGCAGAATTGCCCTGATGCATAGCATCATTCGGAGATTGAGATGACTGCATAAGAGAGAGAAAAAATAGAATGATGAAGCGCGCTATTGTAGTGCAAAACTACAAATCTGCAATGTAATAATAATGAATTGTGAGTCTTGAATGATCGTATGAAACGAGATATGGCGTCCCTACGGGGATTCGAACCCCGGTTACCGCCGTGAAAGGGCGATGTCCTAGGCCTCTAGACGATAGGGACGTTGCGAGGTGATGCGTATATTATGTATTTTTTTCTTGACTGTCAAACATGTTATTACAATATTTCTAAAAAATGGGTTTGTTTGTGTAAAAAATATCTTACTTGTCGAATTCAGCGCAATTTTTTACGTGCTAAGCGGATTGAACATGCTTTTTCATCGTCTAGGTAGGCTTAAAAATTTGAGTTAAATTTGTATCTATCACGTCAAGATTAGCGCCAAACGAATGATTCTTAAATCATCTTGAGCTGGTTTATCTAGTTTTGAGTCTAAATTTTTGATGAGAACAGGCGCGACTGAAGAGGGTGAATTGGAGGATCAGTGGTTCAAGGGGTTTGGAAGAATGATATCGTTGAGAAAATGCGTTGTTTTAGGTGATCACGGAATTAAGCGATTTATTCAAGTGATAAACCGCGAGATCCATCAATTGATGACCTGACTCAATGGTCTGGTGTTTGATGTGGATTGTGTACCGTCTCAGATGGAGATGTTGGAGTGGTTGAAGATGCTTTTGGATCATCTTTCGATGCAATATACAAATAAATCGCTGATGGAGAAAGAATCAGTAAAACCAGTAAAATTTTCTTCAACATAGGTCAATCAGAATCGAAAAATAAAAGTGCGAGTATACCTAATTCTAGCTGCGAGAACGAAGGTTGAATGTATCGATGTGAATTTATGCGAGAGCAAATAGATGGCGTCCCTACGGGGATTCGAACCCCGGTTACCGCCGTGAAAGGGCGATGTCCTAGGCCTCTAGACGATAGGGACGTTTAGAAGATGGCGGTATCTTATTGATCCGCCATCAAAGTGTCAAGTAGGTGTGGAGTGAGTTTGTTCAAAATATAGCAAAACAGTTCTGCGGTCTTTTGTGTGTCATACAAAGCCGAGTGGGCTTCTTTGCCATCAAACTCGATTCCCGCTTGAATACAGGATTTGGCAAGGACAGTTTGACCAAAGGCAATTGCACTTAAAGTCACGGTGTCAAACACTGAGAAACTGTGAAATGGATTTTGATTTTTGGTACCAGTACGTGCAATTGCTGCTTGGACAAAACCTAAATCAAAATGTGCATTGTGACCGACTAAAATGGCATGCGTACAATTTTGTTGGCGACGAACTTCATTCACTGATTTAAAAATACGTTTCAGTGCCGATTTTTCATCTTCAGCCATCGCGACACGCATCGGATTAAATGGATCAATGCCAATAAAGTCTAACGAACGACGATCTAGATTTGCACCTTCAAACGGATTGATATGTGCATGGTGAGCTTCGCCAGGAACGAATTTACCTTCATCATCATAAATAATTGGAATTGCTGCTATTTCTAACAGTGCGTCAGTTTGGGAATTAAAACCTGCGGTTTCGACATCGACCACCACAGGTAAAAATCCACGGAAACGCTGACCAATTACTGGTAGAGTTTCATTTGTCACACTTTTCTCCACTGGATGGTTTTACCTGCATAAAGCGGGATAATTTTGTCACCATCTAAATAATCAAAACTTTCAGGAATCACTTGATCTTCTTTTACCAAGGTAATGGTTTCGGTATTACGTGGAAGACCATAGAAGTCTGCACCAAAGTGGCTGGCAAAGCCTTCTAAACGCTCGAGTTTGCCTACTTGGTCAAAGGCTTGAGCATAGAGTTCAATCGCAGTTGGTGCACTATAGCAACCCGCACAACCACAAGCATTTTCTTTGGCATTTTTTGAATGCGGTGCACTGTCTGTACCTAAGAAGAATTTAGGATTGCCACTGGTTGCCACTTCCAACAGGGTTTGCTGGTGCGTTTGGCGTTTTAAAATGGGTAGGCAATAGAAGTGCGGCTTGATGCCACCGACCAACATGTCATTACGGTTAAACAACAAATGTTGTGGAGTGATGGTTGCAGCAACATTGCGGTCTTGTTCTAAGACAAAATGCGCAGCTTCACTGGTGGTAATGTGTTCCAGCACCAATTTTAATTTCGGGAACTGTTTCAACAGCGGTGATAAAACTTCATCGAGGAAGCGTTTTTCACGGTCAAAAATATCCACATGATTATGGGTAACTTCACCATGTAACAATAATGGTACTTGGTGTTCTTCAAGTTGCTCAATTACAGCATAGACTTTGCGAATATCGCTGACGCCATTGTCCGAGTTGGTGGTTGCACCCGCTGGATAAAGTTTGATGGCATTCACGAATTCTGAATCTTTAATCTTTTTGACTTCGCTTGCAGGGGTCGTGTCAGTAAAGTACAGCACCATACGTGGGTCAAAGGGGTTGCCCTCAGGTACATGCGCCATAATTCGTTCACGATACGCAAGCGCTTCTTCCACGGTTTTCACTGGTGGAACAAGATTTGGCATACAAATCGCACGCTTAAATTGCTTAGCTAAATCTGGAACAGTACGTTGCAGTGCAAGGCCATCACGTAAGTGGGCATGCCAATCGTCTGGCTGCAAAAGAGTAATCGTATTCAAGGCGATTTCGGACTAAAAAATAAAACAGATGATAATCTATATCAGCTTGCAATGCTAAGTCGAATTACAGATAAATGGCTTAATTCAGGTAAATATAGACGGCATTTTTATTGTTTTTCTGTGAGGAGTGAATTGAGAAAAAGAACCCTTCCTATGATTTGGCTTATTTTATCTGCGGTTCAGCATGAGATGAAACAAAAACGGTATAAAAGCAAAAACCGCCAAGCTATGGCGGTTTTTGCTTTAGGTATTCAGAAGCTGAAACCTTAGTTTTTGTCTTTCAATTGTGGTACAGCAGAACCCGCACCAATCGACAATAAACCAGAATTTGTATAAATACCGAGTTTCGCACGGGTATCGGTAATGTCGAGGTTACGCATGGTTAACTGACCAATACGATCCATTGGGGTAAACATTGAATCACCTTTCTCCATGGTTAAACGCTCAGCTTCATAAGTGAGGTTCGGAGATTCAGTGTTCATGATGGTGTAGTCATTGCCACGACGTAATTCTAAAGTTACAGTGCCTGTAATCGCTTTAGCAACCCAGCGTTGTGCAGTTTCACGTAGCATAAGTGCTTGTGAATCGAACCAACGACCTTGGTACAACAAACGACCTAAACGTAAACCGTTAATACGGTATTGTTCAATCGTATCTTCGTTATGAATACCGGTCACTAAACGCTCGTAAGCAATATGAAGTAACGCCATACCTGGTGCTTCATAAATACCGCGAGATTTCGCTTCGATAATACGGTTTTCGATTTGGTCAGACATACCTAGACCATGACGACCACCAATACGGTTGGCTTCAAGAATGAAATCAACTGGATTTTCAAAACGTTGACCGTTGATTGCAACAGGGAAGCCTTCTTCAAAGGTGATTGAAACTTCTTCAGCTTCAATTTTTACGTCGTCTTTCCAGAATGCAACGCCCATGATTGGATCTACAATTTTGATGCCTGCATTGAGGTATTCAAGATCTTTGGCTTCGTGAGTTGCACCCAACATGTTTGAGTCAGTTGAGTAAGCTTTCTCTTTCGACATTTTGTAGTCAAAACCATTGTCGATGAGGAACTGTGACATTTCTGCACGGCCGCCTAATTCATCAATAAAGGTTTGGTCTAACCAAGGTTTGTAAATTTTAAGCGCTGGGTTAGTCAACAAACCATAACGGTAGAAACGCTCAATGTCGTTACCTTTATACGTTGAACCATCACCCCAGATGTTTACGTCATCTTCTTTCATTGCAGTTACAAGTATGGTACCTGTTACTGCACGACCCAATGGAGTCGTGTTGAAATATGGCATACCGCCAGTGCTGATATGGAATGCACCACACTGAATCGCTGCAATACCTTCAAGTGCAAGCTGTAAACGGCAGTCGACTAAACGTGCTTTTACTGCACCGTAAGCTTCTGCTTTTTTAGGAATGGCATCGTAGTCATCTTCATCAGGCTGACCTAAGTTTGCCGTATATGCATAAGGCTCTGCGCCTTTTTGTTTCATCCACAATAAAGCAGCTGAAGTATCTAGACCACCAGAGAAGGCAATACCAACTTTTTTGCCAACTGGGACATTCTGCAAGATAGTTGCATTATCAGTCATTGTTAATCCTAACGATATAAATATAGGCACCGAGAATGGGTGGCCTGAAAGAATACATATTTTTGCGATTGTAGCACTTTTTCAGACGCTTGTTTTCGCAAAACAAAGTCAAAATAAAAAAAACAGTAAATTTTCTGAGAGATATACGAGGATTTAAGTGATTAGAGGCAATATTTTGCTGCATGTTGGGTGTTGGTAATTCACATAAAAATCAGACAAGTGCTCGGATGCCTGTATAAATGTGCAACAAATGAATCCATTCGACTAAAGTTGAATAAGTAGCCAGTTGAGTTGAATAAATTTAAAAAAAATAAATAAAAACAGGGACATTAAGTGGATTGTGTATTTTCTCTAAAAGCAGAGGTTTTTATAAATTGATTAAATATATTGGTCTGACCAATATATTTATTATGCTTTTTTATTGACCTGTTTGGTGTTTGAAATTACCATAATGGTGCAAACAGCTATTATTTTTTTACGCTTTTGGTTTATTGGTCTGACCAATTTGGTATTTTTACCTCAGGATGATCTGACCAACTCAAGGTTCTAGCAAGCATTTCAAGGAGATGACAATGCTTCAACATTGGCAACAAGTTTACGATCCTATTGGCAATATCTGGCTGTCCAGTTTAATTGCGCTTATTCCAATTATCTTTTTCTTTTTAGCGCTGGCTGTATTTCGCATGAAAGGCAGCGTGGCTGGGACAATTACCGTTGTTTTAGCCTTATTGGTGTCTTTATTTGCTTATCAAATGCCGACCATGATGGCATTTGCATCTTTGGTTTACGGTTTCTTTTACGGTTTATGGCCAATCGCCTGGATTATTATAGGGGCGGTGTTCCTGTACAAAATTTCGGTGAAAACGGGTCAATTTGACATTATCCGTTCATCCATTCTGTCCATTACTGAAGATCAGCGTTTACAAATGCTGTTGGTGGGCTTTGCTTTTGGTACCTTCCTTGAAGGTGCAGCAGGCTTTGGTGCACCAGTCGCAATTACAGCGGCTTTATTGGTCGGTCTTGGTTTTAAACCCTTATATGCAGCGGGCTTGTGCTTAATTGTGAACACGGCCCCTGTTGCGTTTGGTGCCATGGGTATTCCAATTATTGTGGCGGGGCAGGTATCTGGTGTAGACACGCACGAGATCAGCCAGATGGTGGGTCGCCAACTTCCGTTCATGGTGCCTATCGTCCTGTTCTGGATTATGGCGATTATGGATGGCTGGCGCGGTGTTAAGGAAACTTGGCCTGCGGTATTGGTCGGTGGCGGTTCATTCGCATTGGCGCAATTCCTGACTTCAAACTATGTTGGTCCAGAATTACCAGACATTACTGCGGCAATTGCTTCTTTGGTGAGCTTGACTATTTTATTGAAATACTGGAAACCGAAACATATTTTCCGTTTCAAAGCTGAAGATATGCATATCGATGCGAATAGCTTGAATGCAGATCAACAGAAGAAATATTCAATTGGTCAAATTGCGAAGGCATGGTCTCCATTCATGGTCTTAACTGTAATGGTCACGATTTGGAGTATCAAACCGTTTAAGGATTTGTTCGCCAAAGATGGTGCATTACATGATCTTGTGATTTCAATTAAAGTGCCGTTCTTGCATCAAGTCGTGCAAAAAATGCCACCTGTGGTGTCTGAAATCAAAGACTATGATGCCATTTTCAAGTTTGACTGGCTGTCTGCGACAGGTACAGCAATCATGATTGCTGCAATCATCACCATCATTTATTTAAAAATGAAGCCACGTGAAGCGGTAGTGACTTTTGGTGAAACCATCAATGAATTAAAAACCCCAATTTATTCAATTGGTATGGTGTTGGCATTTGCCTTTATTGCCAACTATTCAGGTATGTCTGCAACACTGGCATTGGCTTTGGCACATACTGGACATGCGTTTACCTTCTTCTCGCCATTCTTGGGCTGGATTGGGGTGTTCTTGACGGGTTCAGATACTTCTGCGAATGCCTTGTTCAGTGCGCTACAAGCGACCACTGCACAACAAATTGGTGTACCAGAAGTGTTGTTGGTGGCTGCCAATACCAGCGGTGGTGTTACCGGTAAAATGATTTCCCCTCAATCTATTGCAATTGCCTGTGCGGCAGTGGGCTTAGTGGGTAAAGAATCTGATTTGTTCCGTTTTACAGTGAAACACAGTATCACTTTTACGGTAATGATCGGTATTATTATTACCTTACAAGCATATGTGTTCCCATGGATGATTCCATAACACCCGTAGATTGAAGGACAGCGGTATGAAAGTCTCTGACAGAGTTTTACAAAGTTTGCGTCATTTGATTGAGTCTCAACAAATGAAAGTCGGAGACCGTTTACCCGCTGAAAGAAAGTTGTGTGAGCAACTCGGTGTATCCCGTTCCTCTTTGCGTGAGGCTATTCAGCAATTGACCAGTCAGGGCATGCTGGTCAGCAAGGTAGGAGCGGGAACTTATTTACAGCAATTACCCAGCTCGTGGTCACAACATCAAATTGTGCAACCCCTGAGTGAGTTAATTGATGAAGATCCTGCTTATCGTTTTGATGTGCAGGAAGCGAGAATTATTTTAGAGGGTGGTACCGCTTGGCATGCAGCTTTGCGTGCGACCCCTGAAGATATTCAGCACATCCGTGATTGTTATGACCAAATCACTCACTTCCAGTCTTTGGGTGATGATGAGCAAGCTGCACGTGCCGATGCTAATTTTCATCTGGCGATTGCAGAAGCTTCGCACAATTTGGTGCTGATTCAAGTCATGCGTGGCGTGTTCGATTTGTTGCAATTTAACGTGGCATTAGGGCGACGCAAAGTCTATTCCGAAGCCCACCGTTTTGACCAATTGCATGAACAGCATTTACAAGTGATTGATGCCATTGAGCGCCGAGACCCCGAAGCCGCACGCAAGGCTGTGTGTGGGCACATTGAGTTTGTAGTTCAGCAAGTACGTTCGATTGATGAGGAAGAAGCCCGTCGACAACGTTCGAGCCGTTTAAACAGGATATAACCATGATTATTTCTTCTGCAAATGATTATCGCGAAGCTGCGCGACGTCGTTTACCGCCATTCCTTTTCCACTACATTGATGGTGGGGCCTATGCAGAATATACCCTGAAGCGAAATGTAGAAGATCTTTCTAAAATTGCCTTAAGACAACGTGTTCTGAACGATATGTCAGCATTGAGTCTTGAAACCAAACTATTTGATGAAACCTTGTCGATGCCTGTGGCTTTATCGCCTGTGGGTTTAACGGGTATGTATGCACGTCGCGGTGAAGTGCAGGCGGCAGTTGCAGCAGATAAAAAAGGTATTCCGTTTACTTTATCGACTGTGTCGGTGTGTCCAATTGAAGAAGTTGCACCTGCCATTCAACGTCCAATGTGGTTCCAGTTATATGTGCTGCGTGACCGTGGCTTTATGCGCAATGCTTTAGAGCGTGCCAAAGCAGCAGGCTGTTCGACGCTGGTATTTACCGTAGATATGCCTGTACCTGGCGCGCGTTATCGTGATGCGCATTCAGGGATGAGTGGTCCAAATGCGGCAATGCGTCGTTATATGCAGTCTTGTTTCCACCCACATTGGGCTTGGAATGTCGGCTTGATGGGACGTCCACATGATTTGGGCAATATCTCTAAATACTTGGGCAAACCAACAGGTTTGGAAGATTATATCGGCTGGTTAGGTGCTAACTTTGACCCATCAATTTCATGGAAAGACCTTGAGTGGATTCGTGAATTTTGGGATGGTCCAATGGTGATCAAAGGCATTCTTGACCCTGAAGATGCTAAAGATGCCGTACGTTTTGGTGCGGATGGTATTGTGGTGTCGAATCACGGTGGTCGTCAGCTCGATGGCGTTTTATCTTCTGCTCGTGCCTTGCCACCAATTGCCGATGCAGTGAAGGGTGATATTAAAATTCTGGCTGACTCAGGCATTCGTAATGGTCTAGACGTGGTGCGTATGCTGGCGATGGGTGCGGACACCTGTATGCTCGGTCGTGCTTTCGTTTATGCATTGGGTGCTGCGGGTGGAGCGGGCGTTTCAAATCTTTTAGAACTGATTGATAAAGAAATGCGTGTTGCCATGACTTTAACGGGTGCGAAAACCATTGCCGACATTACTGAAGATTGCTTGGTTCGTTTAGAGCGCGAATTGGTCGAGTGATTTTATTCTTATAATAATTGATTAACTAAGAAAAAATCCCTCCCAACCTCCCTGATAAAAGGGAGGGGCTGACTAATTTTGATTTGAGCTTGGCGCTTTAAATTGCTTGCCTCTTTGGAAAAAGGGGCAAGTATCCAAAAAAATTCAATACACACGATTCCATATTCAAATTTGGGAGAGGAACATTCCTTATGCAACCCCATTCAGATTCACAGCAAACTATTCAAAAACTCATCGAGATTGTGGGTAAACAACACGTTTTAACGCAGGAAAGTGAAACGCGCTTGTACCGCCAAGGACGCCGCTATGGTGCAGGGCAAGTGCTTGCAGTGGTGGTACCGGGGACGTTACTGGAACAATGGCAAGTGTTACAAGCGGCTGTAGCGGCAGACTGTATTGTGATTATGCAAGCTGCCAATACAGGATTAACGGGTGGCTCGACCCCGTTTGGAGATGATTATGATCGTCCTGTTGTACTGATGAGTACGCGACGTCTGGCAGGCATCCAAATTATCCGTGATGGGCAGCAAGTGATTTGTTTACCTGGGGCAACACTCGACCGTTTGGAAAAAGAGCTGGCGCCGTTTAATCGTGAACCGCATTCAGTAATTGGGTCTTCTTGTATCGGGGCATCAGTGTTGGGTGGGGTGTGTAATAACTCAGGTGGCGCACTGGTACGTCGTGGTCCTGCATATACCGAATTGGCATTGTATGCCCGAGTGAATGAATCGGGGCAACTGGAACTGATGAATCATTTGGGCGTGGACTTGGGCAATACACCTGAAGAAATTCTATCACGCCTGCAAAATCAGCAATATCAAACGGGTGATGTGCAGCATAATCCAAGCTGTTGCGCTTCTGACCAGCGTTATGCGCATGATGTAAAACAGGTGGATGAAGCCACGCCAGCACGTTTTAATGCCGATCCATCGCGTTTGTTTGAAGCATCGGGTTCGGCAGGAAAAATCTGTGTATTTGCGGTTCGACTGGATACTTTTGAGAAGATCCCAAGTCAGGTGTTTTATGTCGGCACCAATACACAGGATGATCTGACCGAAATTCGCCGTTTTCTTTTGACCGATTTACCGCGCTTACCGATTGCGGGAGAATATATTCACCGCGTGGCGTATGATATTGGTGCCGAATACGGTAAAGATACCTTTGTCTTTATTGAAAAATTTGGGACTGCTAAAGTGCCTGCTGCTTTTGCCATGAAGGACAAAGTCGATGGCTATTTAGAAAAAGTTGGTATGAAAGGGTTATCGGATAAAGTCCTGCAACTGATTACCAAGTTTATGCCGAATCATTTGCCTGAACGTATGAACGAATTCCGTGATCAGTATGAACATCATTTGATTTTACGCATTGAAAATCAGGATGTGGAGCAAGTACAGCAATTCCTCAGCAGCTATTTCGCGCAGCGTGCGACGGGCAGTTTCTTCCATTGTACGGATGAGGAAGGCCGTAAAGCCTTTTTACATCGTTTTGCGGTTGCGGGGGCGGCCATTCGCTACCGTGATACTCATCGCAGTGAAGTCGAAGATATTGTGGCGCTAGATATCGCTTTACGTCGTAATGACCGTGAATGGGTGGAAACCTTACCCAAAGAAATGGACGAGATGATCGTACATAAACTGTATTACGGCCATTTCTTATGTCATGTGTTCCATCAGGATTATATTGTTAAAAAAGGTGTTGATCCTTTGGCGATGGAGCATCAGATGTGGCATTTGCTGGATGATCGTGGTGCTGAATATCCTGCGGAGCACAATGTCGGCCATTTATATGTGGCGAAGCCCGCCTTAAAACAGCACTATCAAAAACTT
The DNA here is from genome assembly GCF_054112845.1 of Acinetobacter sp. NigerLNRRAM0016. NCBI lineage: Bacteria > Pseudomonadati > Pseudomonadota > Gammaproteobacteria > Moraxellales > Moraxellaceae > Acinetobacter > Acinetobacter sp. NigerLNRRAM0016. Next base: position 8,472 of record NZ_JBSYVT010000045.1, on the reverse strand, counting down.
GACCCAACCAATAGCTTTAATGTCGGCATTGGGCAGACTTCGAAGTTAAAATACTGGAAGTAAATCCAACCACTGATAGATCAGTTGTGATAAAAGTGTAGTCAACTCGCAATAGAGTTTGGCTACACTTTTTTTATTGGCTGATTATTTAGAGAATCAGCCACATACAGCCATAAACAAAATAAAAAATCACGTTAAAGTATTATGCAACAAGTTGCAAAGCTAATAAATTATAAGGATTCGCCATGACAACACCCTATGCAAATATTTTGAAACCACTCCATCTGGGTTTTACCACCATTAAAAATCGTGTGGTGATGGGTTCTATGCATACGGGGTTAGAAGACCGTTTTTATAATTATCCCAAATTGGCTGCCTATTTTGGTGAACGGGCGAAAGGTGGAGTCGGACTGATTATTACTGGCGGGATTTCGCCAAATCGTCAGGGCTGGTTACTGCCTGCGGGTGGCACCATGAATAGCATGGGCGATATTGCCCCCCACCGTTTGGTGACACATGCTGTGCATAAGCATGGCGCGAAAATTTTGATGCAAATTCTACATTCTGGGCGTTATGGTTATCAGCCGTTTGTGGTGTCTGCCAGCCCAATTAAATCTCCAATTTCACCATTTAAGCCACGTCAAATGAGTGAAAAACAGATTTTGAACACCATCGAAGACTATGCACATACCGCACATTTAGCCAAACTGGCGGGTTATGATGGTGTGGAAATTATGGGCTCTGAAGGTTATTTGCTGAATCAATTTTTGAGTCGACATGTCAATCAACGTGAAGATCGCTGGGGTGGTTCAATTGACAATCGCATGCGTTTGGCCGTGGAAATTGTCAAAGCCATGCGTCAAAAAGTCGGTGAAAATTTCATTATCTGTTTCCGCCTGTCTTTGTTGGATTTAGTGCATGATGGCAACACCATGCAAGAAGTAGTGACCGTTGCGCAAGCGCTAGAAAAAGCAGGCATTACTTTACTGAATACAGGGATTGGTTGGCATGAAGCCCGTATCCCGACTATTGTCACTTCTGTGCCACGTGCTGCATTTGCGGACTACACTGCAGAGGTGAAAAAGCATGTTACGGTTCCTGTAATTGCTTCCAACCGCATTAATATGCCTGAGACTGCAGAAGCCATTTTGGCGCAAGGCAAAGCCGATATGGTGCAGATGGCGCGTCCATTCTTGGCAGATCCGTATTGGGTCAATAAAACCGCCACCAATCGGGTCGATGAAATTAATACCTGTATTGCCTGTAATCAGGCGTGTTTGGACCATACTTTTAAAAACCAACGTGCAACCTGTTTGGTCAATCCACGAGCGGCATTTGAAACTGAATTGGTATATGTCAAAACCAATAAGCCAAAACGTGTTGCGGTGGTCGGCGGTGGTGTCGCGGGCATGTCTGCAGCAACCGTGGCAGCAGAACGTGGACATCAAGTGACTCTGTTTGAGGCCAGCTCAGAGATTGGTGGTCAATTCAATTTAGCCAAAGTCATTCCAGGCAAAGAAGAATTTCACGAAACCATTCGTTATTTTAAAGTGCAACTCGAAAAAACGGGTGTAGAGTTACGCTTAAACACCAAAGTGAACCAAGAACAATTAGAGCGTGAAGGCTTTGATGAAGTCATTATTGCCACGGGTGTAGTACCACGTGCCTTAAAGATACAGGGCAGTGATGCGCCCAATGTACTGTCTTATGCGGAAGTGTTGCGTGGTGCAGCGGTGGGTCACCGTGTTGCGGTCATTGGTGCGGGTGGAATTGGCTTTGATGTTTCAGAGTTTTTATTAAAACCGCCACATCAACCGCAGCCGCAACCTTTAGCGGATTGGAAGCGAGAATGGGGCGTCGATGCTGAAGCCAACTACATGACTGAAGGGGGTTTACAACATCCTGAAGTTGAAGCCCCTGTGCGTGAAATATATTTATTACAACGTAAAACTACGCCGCTAGGGATTGGACTGGGGAAAACTTCGGGGTGGGTACATCGTGCACAATTGAAAAAGCATGCGGTACGCATGTTACGTGGTGTGCAATATAAAGCCGTGACCAGTGAAGGCTTATGGGTGGAAATGAATGGGCAAGACCAATTGCTGCGTGTCGACACGATTGTGGTGTGTGCAGGGCAAGAGTCTGTCAAAGATTTGATGCCGCAACAAGGACAAGCGACTTTAGCCAATTACCATATTATTGGGGGCGCAAAACTTGCAGCAGAGCTAGATGCTAAGCGTGCGATACGTGATGGTGCTGAAATTGCAGCCAAACTTTAAGGAATTGATGAAACAATATGCACTTGAATGCTTTAACGCTATTTTTTACTTGTCTAAAATGGAAAAGCTTAGTATTCTTGCGCACATGGAAGCGTGGCAGAGCGGTTTAATGCACCGGTCTTGAAAACCGACGAGGGTGTGAGTCCTCCGTGAGTTCGAATCTCACCGCTTCCGCCAAATTCGAAAAGCCCCTGTATTTACAGGGGCTTTTTATATGCTTGATGTTTTAGGATATTTGGCAATTGAATAGTTCGGCTTATTTGCTTTTACTGCTAAATGAGTGTTAAGGGGTGTGAAAATAATGAAGAGCACGAACCTAGACACACGGCTTGACGTTACCGTGAATCATAATTAAAATTGAAGCCACAATTGGCACTCATTCGCCATCCTTAAATGGCTCTCGTATCTCTCCATAAAAAAGTTAAATTAGCAGTATAGGGCAGAGTTCCATGCTTCTAAAGGTCTGAAGGGGAGGACCCATCTCTTCAGACCTTGTTTTATTTTCAATATATAGTTGATAAAAATCAGTAAAGTCAAAATCATCCACATAAAAAAAGTGAGTGGGTAAATTCCATTATTTTCTGTTTGTTGAACGCGTGATAATAACCCTGATGATTTTTGCCCATAAAGAACAATTTCTATTTAACAATCTGTCGATCTACAAATAAGTCTGGTGAGTATTAAGGTCTATAGAGTCATATATTGAGAGATTTGAATTCTGCTGTTTGGTCAGCTATTCCAAAGAGCTTGGTGCAATATGGAATTGTAATTCTTGTCTGCAACCCAATCTCAAAATAGGCAGTGAGTCTTTGGTAATTTTGATATGATCAGCAGGAACGTTGTGAGATTACATCATCAGGGAGGACAGCATGAGATCAAATGTTTTGCTAGACAAATGTAATTGGTCTTTGCTGCGTATCTTTCGGGTCATCGTTCAAGAAGGTAGCTTAAATAAAGCAGCGGTCAAATTGTTCTTAACCCAGTCTGCCATAAGCCAAAGTTTAAAAAGACTGGAAGAACAAATTAGTGAAACACTCATTATTCGAACTGGCGGGAAATTTTATTTAACCGCCACGGGTGAAATTGTGTTTGAAGCCAGTATGATGATTTATAGTCAATTACTGGATTATGAAGAACGTTTAAATACCGAGAAAAACAGCTTATCGGGCACCATTAAACTGTTGGTGTTAAGTCGTATTGAATCTAGACGCTATGACCAGTTACTGCATGATTTTCATCAGAAATACCCCTTGGTCGATTTTCAGGTCGATGTATTAAAAAGCAAGGAAATTCAGCAGCTGTTACTGCAAAAAATTCCCGCACTTGGAATCGGAATTAATCAAGTTTTACATCCAAAATTAAACTATCACACTCTAATTAATCAAAAATATGCATTGTTTTGTAGTGAGAAGCACGCGCTATATACTGAGGATGTTCAAAGCATTGACCAAATTAAGGGACATGGATTCATTTCTTTCCAAAGTGAACAGTTAAATAATCCCAGCTCGCCATTAAATGAAGTGCGAGAAACGATTTTAAAAAATAATAAATTACTGGTCACCACCAATAATATGGATGAAGTGATTCGTTTTATTAAAAGTGGCATTGGTATTGGTTTGTTGCCTAAAAATATTATAGAAAAAAATGAAAACTATCATTTATTTAAACAACTGCCACCATTTCCTTATGTTTCTATTATTCCGATTTCATTGGCATGGCATAAAGACCGAGAATTGTCCTTGGTTGAGCAATATTTTATCAATGAGCTCAGGAGTGTATTTGCTGCGCATTAATCGAAGCATAATGATTAACATTCGAAGATCAAATCAGTGCTCATCAATTTTTGATGATCTTTTTTTATACTTGAAAATGAATTCTTGCACTAGCATCCTTAGTGTCATCTTAATCTAGTCCCTGAAATCAATACGGCTAACATATTGATAAATAGCTCCTTAAAATAAAAAGCAAGCGTATCGATGGCTTAGAAAAAAAGCCTGATTGGACTCAGCATGGTGCCCTTAAACTTGGGCTTTATTTTTATGATATTGGCTCATTTCCTCATCATTTTTTTACCAAAATGGTTCCTGTGGTTTTGTTGAAATTGGTTCTATGTTTTTGAAAAAAAAGACACAGAATAAAAAAGCAAAATAAAAATCATGGAATTGATTGGAATAAAATGATGAAAAACAAGCTTGTATATGGTTTATTGGCAGCACTCGCAGTTTCACAGGCGCAGGCAGAGACAGCTGAAGAACCGACTTTCCTGAATAGTTTCTCCAGCAGCGGTAGCGTGGCTTTACTAACAGATTACTATTCACGAGGCTATTCACAGAATCAAGGTAATCCAGCCGTACAAGGCTTTTTCAGGCTGGACCATACTTCGGGGGTATACGCACAACTGTTCGCTTCCAATATCGATTTAGATATTGGCAGTAGCCTAGAGTTGGATTATTACTTGGGTTATGACTACTTGGTGAATGATCACTTCAAGTTGAATATCCAGTATTTGGATGTGAACTATCCTGGCGCAGATAAAACGATACCAAGTCCAGATTATGAGGAATATTCCGTCAGTGCCATTGGGATTGGCTTATTCAAAGAAGAAGATGAGCTGAATTTCTCGTTCTATTATTCGCCTGAATATTCCTTCCAAACCGGCAAGGAGTTGCGCTACGAATTAAGTTATTTCTATCCAATTGCTGAAAACTGGGGTACTTATGCCCAAGTCGGCTATAACCAATTCTCCAGTAATGAGGCTTATGCGGTACTGTGGGCAACGGATAAAAAAGATTCATATACCGATTATAAAATTGGTGGAAACTATAGCTACAACGACTTTATTTTTGACTTGTATTATGTTGATTCTAATATGAATAAAGATATTGATAATGCGGATGATGCAGTGATTTTTAGTATTACGAAAGAGTTTTAATCGCGGCATCATGCTTTAAAAATCGAATGTAAAAATTGAAAAAGGATTACGCTGGAATATTCAGGGTAATCCTTTTTTAATGAAAAATTTATGCGGTTCATCAAGGGTTTTATTATGTTGAACTAGCTGGATATGCAGTATATGTGAGTGATGTGAGCTTAAAATATCGGCATTTTAAATTGGAGATGCACCGTTTTGTAACAATTGAAATGATGCTCTAAATTTATCCAGAGATGTTTTTAAATGTTTCAGTGCTGAATTTTACTTCATTTTTAATTTTTAGATATTTCAGTTGTTTGAATAATTTTGAATGTCACGTTTATCTATTTTACTTTGGTTTGTCTGATTATTTCTTTAGCATGCGCTAAGCGTACAAGTGTTATTCAATTTAAGGGTATTAGTTTTTCTAATGTCGTGCTTAAAAATATATCGCTTGTTGCTGTTCGGTTTTTTTTTCTAGAGTGAATTTACGAAATTAGGTGTCATGTATGACACATAAAAGTATTTATAAAATGGATGTTCTAGTAAATGAAAGCGAATGCGGAACGGTTGTGGCAAATGCTGATGGAAATGGCAAAAATTGGCGCAACAGATAAAGGTGGCAACACACGTTTGGCGTTATCTGATGAAGATGTTGCTGGGCGTTCCTTGTTAATTGAATGGGCAAAAAAGATCAACCTTTCAATTCATTATGATGAAATTGGAAACCTGATTTTAAGACGTGCAGGTCTTTCTGCAACTGCGCTACCAATCGTGATGGGCAGCCATTTAGATACCCAGCCTAAAGGTGGCCGTTTTGATGGCATCTATGGTGTATTGGCGGGTTTGGAAGTCTTGCAGCGTTTGAGCGAAGAAGAGATCAAGACTTACCATCCGCTGGAAGTGGTGGTGTGGACCAATGAAGAAGGTGCACGTTTTACCCCAGCGATGATGGGTTCTGCCGTATTTACAGGATTGTTGTCTAAGCAAAAAGTGTATGAAAGTACAGATAAGCAGGGTGTGACGGTTTATTCCGAATTGCAACGTACAGGTCAATTGGGCGAAACGCCTTTGGCGCGTCCGTTTAAGGCTTATTACGAAGCGCACATTGAGCAAGGTCCAGTGTTAGAACAGAACCATGTGGCGATTGGTGTAGTGACTGGTGGGCAAGCGATTCTCTGGTTAGATGTTGAAACCAAAGGTAAAGCGGCACATGCGGGTACAACCCCAATGTCGATGCGTAAAGATACCATGGTGGGTTCGGCCGCGATGATTGTGGAGTTGGAACAAAACATTCGCAAACGCTTCCCTGAAGGCTTGGTGACTTTTGGTGAAATGCAGGTGGAAAACTCATCGCGTAATACCATTCCAGGTCAAATTCAATGGACCATCGATTTGCGTAATCCAAATGATGCGGCATTGAAAGAGATGGAAGTAGAAACACGTAAAATTCTACAAACCCTTGCCGAGCATCATGATTTAGACATCAGCATTTCGGAACATTGGTTCAGTCCAGCGACTTATTTTGATGCGGCTTGTGTCGAGACGGTTCAACAAGCGGTAGATCGTTTGGGTTATTCCAATCAGAAAATTGTCAGTGGTGCAGGACATGATGCAATTAATATTGCCAAGCACTGTCCAACCACCATGATTTTTATTCCATGTATTGATGGTTTAAGTCATAACGAAGCCGAAGATGTCTATGCGCTAGATGCGGCTCAAGGTGCAGATGTGCTGTTAAATGCCATCCTGAATTATGACGCCATGCAGGCAGAAACCAGCGAAACTCACTGCGCGCAAGCAGTTTAAACAGCAAGATGAACGAATAAACCGTAGAATGCAGCCGCCAGGATTGGTGTGCAGCAAAGCGTAAGGAAGGAAACGTATGAACTCTAAATTACCCGTAGAAGTTGATATTCAAGATATTTGGCAAAAAGACAAAGACCATGTGATTCATCCATGGACAGATTTCACGACATTTAAAGAAGAAGGTTCTTTAATTATGGCGAAAGGTGAAAATGTCTTTGTTTATGATGCACATGGCAATAAATACCTCGATGGTATTGGTGGTTTGTGGTGTGTCAACGTGGGTTATGGTCGTCAAGAAATTGCGGATGCGGTTTCTGCACAGATTATGGAACTTCCATACTTCTCACCATTTGGTCATCAAACTACAGCACCAGCTGCAAAATTAGCTGCAAAACTGGCTGAACATGCACCAGAAGGCTTAAATCATGTGTTCTTTGGTTGTGGCGGTTCGGTAGCAAATGACACGGCAGTGCGTTTAATTCACCATTATTTCCATCAAATTGGTCAGCCTTCCAAGAAAAAATTGATTGCGCGTAAAGATGCGTATCACGGCAGTACGTATATCAGTATGAGTCTGACAGGCATTGAAGCGGATCATATTGGTTTCGAAATTCATAACCAGTTGGTGCATCACGTTTCATGTCCGAACCCATACCGTAAGCCTGAATCGCAATCGATGGAAGATTTCTGTAATGAAAAAGTACAGGAACTGGAAGATACGATTTTAGAATTGGGTCCAGACAATGTTGCAGCCTTTTTTGCCGAGCCAATTATGGGTGCTGGCGGTGTGATTGTGCCACCAGAAGGTTACCACGCGAAAACTTTAGCAGTGTGTAAGAAATACAACGTGCTGTATGTCTCGGACGAAGTGGTAACTGCATTTGGTCGTTTAGGTCATATGTTTGCTTCTGAAGAAGTGTTCGGTATTGTTCCAGACATCATCACTTGTGCCAAAGGTTTATCTTCAGGCTATTTACCATTGGGTGCGACCATTATTTCTGATGAAATTTATGAAGCCATCAGCAAACCGCATCATAAGGGTGGCTTATTGACGCATGGCTTTACATATTCAGGTCACCCTGTAAGTTGTGTGGCAGCACTGAAAAACATTGAAATCATTGAGCGTGAAAAGATTTGTGAGCACGTGCAAGATGTTGGCGTGTATTTTGAAGAGCAGTTAAAAACCTTAGCTGACTTGGAAATTGTCGGTCAGGTGCGCGGCAAGAAGTTCATGATGTGTATTGAAAACTTGCGCAACAAAGAAACCAAAGAGTTGTTTGATGGTTCAGTGGGTGTGGGTAAACGTATCGCCAATCATTGCCAAAAACTCGGTTTGATTGTACGTCCAGTAGGACACATGAACGTGTTGTCTCCACCGTTAATTTTAACCCGTGACCAAGTTGATTTTACGGTTAAAACTTTACGTCATGCGATTCAAAATACCATTCAAGAGTTAAAAGCTGAAGGTCATTT
>NZ_JBSYVT010000044.1:0-22002 GCF_054112845.1 Acinetobacter sp. NigerLNRRAM0016 | reverse complement strand
AATCCTGTTAAGAATCTAATACTCTATCGTTTTGGTCAAGTGTTTATTCCCGAATATTTACGCAATTTAGTTACAGCGCTGAGCCAATATCCATTTATTTTTTATGCCTTTTTTATGCTCCAAACATTAAAAAGCCAGTCATGCGTAGACTGGCTTTTTAAGCGAACAAACTTTACAACAACTTAAGATTTCGCCTTTTGCACTTTCGCATAGTCCAATAACACATTGGCTGCTTCAGTTACAAAAGCTTCCTCTTCAGGCAAAGCTGGGCGTTGAGTCGCTTTCATTTTGGCACGCGACTCAGCCAAAGCATCTAAAGAGGCTTGATAGCTTTCCCAATTTGCATACGGCTTTTGTCCCGTTGCCTGACGACGTTGGTTTTCGGCCTGTAAGGTTTCCTGCTCGAGTGCAATCAACTCAGCTTTACGCTGATCAATGTCTAACACGATGCGTTTCTGATCATCTGATTTTTTTGCAATCGCTTTACGTGCTTCCAAATATTTAAACTGTGGATCAACACTCACGCGTTGTTCTGAAGCTTGATCAAGCTGTTGTACATAAGGCTTCACCGAGCCTTCACGTTTGAAGGGTGCCGTTGGAATCGTATCCCATTTTAAGGCATTCTTGGCTTTACGTTCACCAAACTCTTCATTATAGATATCGACCAACGTGACATCTGGAACGACACCTTTATTTTGCGTACTGCCACCCGTCACGCGGTAAAATTTACGCTGCGTTAAAGTCGCTTGCCCATAAGCCAAACTGTCAAGCTGAACTTGTGCTGTTCCCTTGCCCGTTGTGGTACTGCCAATCACAATGCCACGCTCATAGTCTTGAATTGCTGCCGAGTAAATTTCACTTGCCGAAGCCGAAGCCAAATTGACCATGACAGCCAATGGACCTGCATAGGTCTGTGCACCGCCATCATCGTCTTCAAACACGCTGACATTGCCATTGCCGTCACGGATTTGCACCACTGGACCTGACTTAATCACCTGCCCCAACATCCGCGCGACTTCTTCCAAAGAGCCACCTGGGTTATTGCGTAAATCAATGATAATGCCTTCTACATTTTTGGTTTGTAGTTCTTTCAAAGCATTATTGGTGTCTTCAGAAACTGAACGGTATTCATTGCCCGCACGGCGCGCACGATAGTTCAAATAGAACGATGGGATTTCAATCACGCCCATACGATGCACTTTGCCATCGCGCTTGACTTCAACCACACGTGAACGTACCCCAGCATCTTCTTCCTGAATCACATCACGCACAATGGTCACATTGCGTGCTTGGCTCATTGGAGCTCCTGTCGCCAACAAACGCACGGTGACTTTGGTGCCACGCTTACCACGAATCAGCCCGACAATTTCATTGCTTGGCCAACCGACCACATCCACCATTTTTTCGCCATCTTGTGCCACACCAATAATGCGGTCACCCGATTTCACTTGTCCTGTTTTACTCGCTGGACCACCATCTACAATGGTTTCAATCTTGGTGTAGTCTTCATTGCCACGTTCTGGGCGAATCGATACCCCAATCCCTTCGAGTTGCAACGTGGTTTGACGATTCAACTCCATCGCATCTACAGGCGGGAAATAGTTGCTGTGCGGATCGTAAGTCAGCATCATCGCATTCAAGGTTTTATCGAGTACATCATCACTCTTGGTCCGGCTAATGCGTTCCAATTGACGGGTATAGCGCTTGGTCAGAGTCTGAACTGGGGTTAAATCTTCTGGACTGGTTAAGTCCTGCCCATTGGCAAGTTCTGGATTATCTTTCAAGACCTTCTGTTTGGCTTGGTCTTCTTGCTTGCTAATGGTTAAATTGATCAGCTGCGACACCAGCATTTTTTGCCAATAGGTACGCTGCTCTTGGGTATTCTTAAAATAAGGAGCTTTTTCACGGTCAATATCAATATAGACATTGGTTTGATTTAGGTTCTGCGGCTTTTTCAACTCAGCCAGCATAAACTCATAAAACTGAGCCAGACGCTCACGATACTGCGCATGAATGGTATAAGGACCGGTTAAGTCCCCCGCTTTTAGTGCCGCACCGAAAGTCGCACCATACTGTTTCTTATATTGTTCAACTTCGGAATTCAGGAAAATGGTATGGTCTGGATCTAAGCTGTCCAGATAAAAATCGAGGATACGGTTCGAAGTCTCCGCATCCAAACGCATATTCAAATAATGTTGACGATCGACTAAGGTTGCCAACTGTCGTGAAACCAGTGCTTGTTCTTTAGTTGGCACGACAGATTGCGAGACTACAGCGGTATCGTTGGCTGCAATTGCTTCATTGATTGCGTGTGTAAAAAACAAACCACCAGTCGCAATGGCAACTGCACAAGCTATTGTTTGAAGTTTCATAAATAATTTGTACTTCCTTGGTTTTCGATCAAAATTTCTGCGTCGTTATTCAACATGAATGGTGCAGATTCAACATCTTAAACAACTGAATATGTTTATGTCGTGTAGTTTTATCATAATCTGTGCTGACAAAATGTAGCAAATCATTGCAGAATTCGGGTATTGTTTCGCGGAAGCTGATCCCTTCAGCCTCTTTATTTAAATAATTCAAACACGGACACCAATATGATTGGCGCATTGATGCTGGACATCGCTGGCACAGAACTTACCCACGAAGATATTGAACTATTGCAAGCTCCGCAAGTCGGTGGCGTTATTTTATTTGCACGAAATATTCAGTCCCCACAACAAGTTCGCGCACTGACCGATCATATGCGTCAAATTCGCCCAGAAATCTTAATTGCGGTCGATCAGGAAGGTGGACGTGTACAACGTTTGAAAACGGGTTTTACCCTGCTCCCAGCCATGGGGCGTTTCGGTGAGTTGTATTTAAACCATCCTGAACAGGCACTCGATTTGGCGGAACAATGTGGCTGGCTCATGGCGACTGAAGTACTGGCGGTTGGTATTGATTTTAGCTTTGCACCTGTGCTCGATTTAAACGACATTAGCGATGTGATTGGCGACCGTGGTTTTGCCAAAAATATGCAGGATATTGTGCCACTTGCTAGCGCGTTCCTCAAAGGCATGAAACGTGCAGGTATGGCATCCACAGGGAAACACTTCCCTGGACATGGTTCAGTGAAAGCCGACTCTCATGTAGCGGCAGCAATTGACTCTCGCCCTTATGCCGAAATCTTTGCCGAAGATATGCAAAGCTTTATTCAACTGATGCCTCAGCTGGATGCCCTGATGCCTGCCCACGTGATTTACGATCAGGTTGATCCGAACCCCGCAGGTTTCTCAGCATTCTGGATTCAAAACATTCTGCGTCAAGAATTAAAGTTTGATGGTGTCCTGTTCTCTGACGACTTAAGCATGCAAGCAGCCTGTGTTGCAGGTGGTGCCGATGCGCGTATTCAAGCTGCACTTCAGGCCGGCTGTGATATGGGATTGGTCTGTAATGATCGCACTGCACAATGTGTCGCGTTGGCAGGTATCACAGAACTGCCATTACCAAATCAACAACGCCTAGAACGCATGCGCGGTAAAATTCCAAACATTGAAATTGGCGAAAGCTTAGACCTCGGTGATGAATGGCGAAAAATCCGAGACAGAATTGTCGCCTTTAAAAATGCAGGCTAACTATTCGACGGAAGGAGCATCACAAAATGCTCCTTTTTCTTTATGATGTGAAAACTTTCAGCAACACTTGCTGTACGAGAATCAAAACAAAAAAGTAGGTCAGGAAGACATGACAGAAGGACTTTCACAACATCGCCATATTTCATTTACCGCACACTACACGGGTTATATTTGGTACCAAATGGGAATTTCTAATCCTATTTTCGCGACAGCCAAAGGCAAATTTCTGGCAAAACTGGCACATCCCTTAGAATCATGGGCAGAGCGTTATGTCGGCGGCAGCATGCGTAGTACCTTGAAGCAGCGCCATTGCATGATTGATGAACATCTTTACCAGTTATTAGCCCAATATCCGAAATTACAGGTCTTGGAAATTGCCTGCGGACTTTCTCCGCGTGGTTGGCATTTTCGACAAAAGTTCCCCGATTTGGTTTATCGCGAATTAGATTTACCTGATATGGCTCAGCTCAAAACCCAAGCCTTACAACAACTTGATCCGAATAGCCCGCAGGTACTTAGTGCCGATATTTTTAGCCATGAATTCGCTCAAATCTTTCAGCAGTTTGATGCACAATATCCACTCTTGGTCATCAGTGAAGGCTTGATCAACTATTTTGACAAAGCGTTATTGGCGCAACTGTTCCAAGCAATTAGTCACCATGGGCAACGCTTTCCTGAAATTCATTATCTCAGTGACCTGTATCCTGAACCTGTCAAAAATAAACTGGCACATATTATCTGGAGTAGCAGCAAGCTCTTAAAATTCATGTCACGCAGTGCGTTTAGCTTCCACTTCACACATCCGCAAGAAGTACGACAGTTTCTGACAGATGCAGGCTTTCAAACCTCCCACATCGTTCAGCCTAAATATTATTTTCAAGCCCAGACCAATGAGACCTCGGCAGAGGAACATTCTGGAGATTTGGTCTGGATGCTACATGCTTCTAGTCGGCAATCGTCAAGATAATCCATGGGTAAAAAATCAAAAGGGAGTTTCATCAACTCCCTTTTTTTAAGAACATACTGACGCTCAAGCACTGGCAGGCATCAACGCTGACTGTTGGCGTTGAATATATCGTAGCAGTCGCTCCGCCACATCAAAACTACCATGTTTAAACAAGGCACGAACATGTGTTTCCCCTGCCTCAAAAATCAAACATTCAATCGAAAACTCTCCCTCATCATCTTTCAAATGCAGTGCTAAATCGCGAGGATATTCAGCAACGCGCTGACTGTCTTGATGATGAAACTTGAGCATCAAGCCAAAGAAATTGAGATCGACGATTTCTGTGGCAAACTGCACATCGAGAAAACGATGCGTAAGCAGAGTAAAGGGCTGACTCACCTGAATCCGTGGCTCGCCGCGGCGTTCCATGGTTAGCAATTGCGCCCGCGTCAGATTAATAATGCCTTCAAGCGATTGAATTGACTCGCCACGTAAATAAGTCGCAAATAGATGCATGGTTTCTTTGCGTCGTTGTAATTGCGGCACATGATCAGCATTGGCAATCATGGCAAATTCCATGTCGGGACACTGCACGGCAAAATTGGCATTTTCATGCGGCAAAGTAAAACTGTCATATTGCCCGCATGCCACCAATACTTTACAGCTTGGAATTGGAACATCGGTCAGACGTAACAAGCGATTACAGTTAATTTCATAGCGCTCTTGTTCGGTTGCAGTGAAGTCCGCCATCTGCCGAAAGAACAGACGCTTTGCCGTCGGTGACATACGCGTGACATCCAGTTTGGCATGATTGACCAAATACAGAATCACAGCTTGTCCAAACTCCTCCATACGCTGTTCTTGCATCAAAAATAAGGATTCTTCCAGCAACATGCGCCAGCTTTTCCGCGTTTTTTGCATCACGCCCATTAAAATCATGCGATCAATCAACTCTGGGCGTAAATCTGCCAAACCTGATGCCACTACAGAGCCCAAGGACATTCCCATCACCGAAACACGCTGCAGTCCGACAATATCCAGCCACTGACCTAACATGGCGGAAAGATCACTCAATTCCAAAGTGCCCGCAGAAAGCCCTGTATCGACATTGGTAATTTGCTGATTGGCACCCATAGAAGGCAAATCGATTAAAATCACGGGTCCCGCTGCGAACAACTGTTCAACACAATATTTATAAGAATTAAAGTTCTGGAATGCGCCACCAATAATCACAATCGGTGTCTTATGCAGAGTTTCGGGTTCAGCAATCGCCATATACTCGATTTTCCAACTATCAATCCATGTGGTTCGAGCCGGCTGTTTAAAACTGTGTTTATGATATAAATCGAAGAAACCGTGACGATTTATTGATGAGTGTAATTCCGCGTCCAATTGGATAATGGAATTCATATTCCCTACCTCCATCCTTGTCTTATTTTTATTTTGCAAGACACTATTTCTGCAATGTATGTACCTATTTTTAGGTGCTAACTCTTTCTATTTTTGTGTAAGACGTCAATGTCATTATCGCTAGCCATCATATACAAAGGATGATTTTGGCTGCAACTCATTCCATGACCGCTTATCTTTTTTTCCCCGAAAAGCGATAGGAGGCACCCTGTACGCTAAAGTTTTGCCTATTTTCACTCGATATGCTTCATTGTCAGTACACAGGCTGTTACTATCGGAACTGAAATTTCTAAGTGATCAAACCGCCATGCAAGAGTCTATTGAACAATACATGCAAACGGTAGGACAACAAGCACGCCAAGCATCGCGCGTGTTAGCCAGCGCTTCTACCCAAATGAAAAACAATGCTTTGTCTGCAATTTACACAGCATTACAAAACAATGAGTCTGCGATTTTAGCGGCCAACCAAATAGACATGGATAAAGGTCGTAACAATCAATTAGACAGTGCCTTGCTTGATCGCTTAGAACTCAACCCCACACGCTTTAAAGGCATGCTACAGGGCCTGAAAGATGTGATTGCTCTGATTGATCCGATTGGAGAAATCACCGATTTGGCTTATCGCCCGTCTGGTATTCAAATTGGTAAAATGCGCGTGCCATTAGGTGTGGTCGGCATGATTTATGAGTCCCGTCCAAACGTAACTTTAGAAGCCGCTGCGCTGGCATTAAAATCAGGCAATGCCATTATTTTACGTGGTGGCTCTGAAGCTTTGGAATCGAATAAAGCCATTGCGGCAGCCATTCAACACGGGCTGAAAGCGTCAGGTTTAGCTGAAACTTCAGTACAAGTGATTAACACTGCGGATCGTGCTGCGGTGGGTCATTTGATTACCATGTCGGAATATGTGGACGTGATTGTTCCACGTGGAGGCAAAGGGCTGATCGAACGCATTAGTAATGAAGCCCGTATTCCAGTCATTAAGCATTTAGATGGCAACTGCCATGTCTTTGTTGAAGCACAGGCAGATTTACATAAGGCCTTACCGATTGCGCTGAATGCGAAAACTCATCGTTATGGCGTCTGTAATGCCATGGAAAGCCTGTTGGTCGATGAGAAAGTCGCTGAAGAATTTTTACCGCGTATTGCCGAGCTCTATTCCGAGAAAAATGTGGAGTTGCGTGGTTGCCGTGAAACTCAGCGTATTTTAGGCAGCAGCGTCAAGCCTGCGAGTGAAGAAGATTGGTACACCGAATATCTTGGTCCAATTTTAGCCGTGAAAGTGGTCTCAGGAATGGATGAAGCCATTGACCATATCAACAAATATGGTTCGCATCACACCGATGCGATTATTACTGAAAACTTCAGTTTGGCACGCCAATTCCTTGCCCGCGTCGACTCAAGCTCAGTGATGGTGAATGCCTCTACCCGCTTTGCCGATGGTTTTGAATATGGTCTAGGGGCTGAAATTGGCATCTCTACCGACAAAATTCATGCCCGTGGCCCAGTCGGTCTAGAAGGTCTAACTTCGCAAAAATGGATTGTGTTAGGCGACGGGCAAATTCGCCAATAATACCTCTCCAATTCAAGTAACTTTAAGTGTTCAGTTTCAACCTTGAAGCTGAACACAGCGACAACATGATCCCTGCCCTAAATCTTGTAACATGATAAAAAAATTGAAAAAGATAAATGGGAAATCACATGTTTTACTATTTGATCATTTGTACCTTTTTACTGGCATTACTGGTTTCTTTTACCGTAATGAAAATTTTTTCCAGTTCGATTAATGCGATTCTGGCACGCATTATTCACGATCCGATTCATGAAGCTTGGGCAAAATACACCAAATTTGCTGGCATGGTGGTCGGGAC
Organism: Acinetobacter sp. NigerLNRRAM0016; assembly: GCF_054112845.1. Classification (NCBI taxonomy): domain Bacteria; kingdom Pseudomonadati; phylum Pseudomonadota; class Gammaproteobacteria; order Moraxellales; family Moraxellaceae; genus Acinetobacter; species Acinetobacter sp. NigerLNRRAM0016. Next base: position 14,158 of record NZ_JBSYVT010000044.1, on the reverse strand, counting down.
ATCTTCAGGCATTCGTATTTACGATATGGAAAAATACATCACGCCGCTGACTTATACCGAAAATGACAAAAAAATTGTGATGGAACTGACTCAAGAACGCTGGGTACTGGAAATTTACCGCACGATCATCGAAACCTTACAAGGTCTTGCTTGGATGATGTTGGTCTTTTTTATGGTGGCATTAATTGCCTATGTGATTGTACGCTGGTCAGAAATCAAGTATCAAAACTAAGCATAAAAACAACACTTCGCTCCTGCTCAAAATTCATTTCTCATGCTAGGGTTAAAGGTATACAGAAAGGAAAATTTAGGCCTGAGCACTATTTTATTAATAAATGAAAGCTATCAACCTATAAATTTTATTTATTATTATTTCACTGGTCGATAGTGCTTAAGTCTAATCTCCTAAAGTCTATCTAGGACAGAAAATCAACACATGATAAAACATTATTACTGATCTGGATTGCATTGATAAGTACTGCATAAAGATCACTTTAGGGACGACTTATTTCAATTAAAATTCGGGTATATAAACGTGTCTACATCAGTATTAGTTATTAACTGCGGCTCATCTTCAATTAAATATGCACTTGTTTCAGAGCGTCGTGAAGATCGAATTTTTGGTTTGGCAGAAAACTTAGGTTCTGCTGAAGCTCGCATTAAAGGTGTCACTGTTGGTGGCGCACCACTAGAACTGTCTATTCCGCATGCGGACCACGAAAAAGCATTAGAAACAATCTTAGAACGTCTTTCTCACTATAACCCTCAAGCCATTGGTCACCGCGTTGTACATGGTGGTACCTTGACCAAAGCTGAATTACTCACACCAGAAATTATCGAACGTATTCGTGAAGCGACGCCGCTTGCGCCACTTCACAACCCAGCACACCTTGTCGGTATTGACGCAACCATGCGTTTATTCCCAGAATTGCCACAGGTTGCCGTATTTGACACTGCATTCCATCAAACCATGCCTGCACATGCTTACCGCTATGCAGTGCCTAAATTCCTCTACACTGAACACAACGTGCGTCGTTACGGCTTCCACGGCACCAGTCATGCTTATGTTTCTGAACGTGGTTCAGAATTGGCAGGCAGCTTAAAACAAGGTGGTTGGTTAACAGCTCACCTCGGTAACGGTAGCTCAACTTGTGCCATTTGGAATGGTCAAAGTGTGGATACGTCTATGGGTTTAACCCCACTTGAAGGTATTGTGATGGGTACCCGTAGTGGTGATGTAGACCCAAGTTTACACAGCTTCTTAGCTTCTAACCTTGGCTGGGATGTCTACAAAATTGACAAGATGCTGAACAAAGAAAGCGGCTTACTTGGTTTATCGGATAACTTGTCTAACGACATGCGTACCTTGATTGAAGCTTCTGAACAAGGCAATGAAGATGCAACTTTAGCAATCGAAGTCTTCTGCTATCGCCTTGCAAAATCTTTAGCAGCGCTGAGCTGTGGCTTACCGCGTTTAGATGGTTTGTTCTTCACTGGCGGCATTGGTGAAAACTCTGCTTACATCCGTGAAAAGACCATGGCGTACTTACCACACTTTGGTTTCAACCTGAACAAAGAACAAAACAACAGCCTCAAACGTGGTACTGAAGGTCGTATCGATGCGGGTATAGGACCACAGATTTGGGTGATTCCAACTGATGAAGAAGGTCGCATTGCCAAAGAAACGGCAAGTGTGGTTGAACATGAGGTTAATCAGACAGCTGCAAAAAAGCCTGAATCAAATGCCGCGATTGCTTAAGCAATCGCGCATTGCTCGACTTTCCCATTTTCTGAATTAAAAATTACGACTATGAAAACAATTCTTTTAGTCCCAACTGGTGACGGTGTTGGCCTGACTTCAGCATGTTTGGGTTTAATTTATGCTTTAGAATGCCAAGGCATCAAAGCAGGCTTCCTAAAACCATTTTCTCAAGAAAGTAAAATTGAAGCAGATCGTACCTCTGCGTTATTTCAACATCTGACCAAAAGCGAAACCGTTGAGCCCATTCCTTATGCCACGGTTACACAGCGCTTAAACTCAGGTGAAAACGATGAGCTGTTGGAAGATGCAGTACGCCTGCATCGTCAGATTGCAAAAAAACATGACATCATCATTGTAGAAGGTTTATTACCAGCTGCACGCGATGCTTTTGCATCCGAACTCAATGCTGCTTTAGCCAAAGCGCTGGATGCCAAAGTGGTGATTGTCAGCAATGCCGACATCAATAAAGCCACGGCAACGGCAGAAAAAGTCGAAGCACAATTGCGCCATTTTGGTGGTGCAAGCTGTGAACGTACTGCGGGCGTATTATTCATGCGCACCAAAGGCTTGCCTGAAGGTTCTGCACAAATTCCACTGACTTTCGACCCTAGCTTACGTCTGATCAGTGATACCAACAAATTTGTCGCGGATATTCAAAAAACTCATGCGCATATCGGGAGCGCTCAGCTTCCTGCGATTGGTTTGGTACCATTCAGCAATACACTGAGTGTGCCACGCATGTCTGATCTGGCGGCAAATCTTCAAGCAGAATGGATCAACCAAGGTGAAGCACTCCAACGACGTGTGTTACATAGCAGTTTAATTGCAGCCAATATTGAACATGAACTGGATAAGTTTGTGGCAGGTGAACTGATTATCAGTGCCTCTGACCGTATTGATGTGTTATTGGCAAGTAGTGTCGCCAGCAGCAATGGCACACCTTTAGCAGGCTTGTTATTGACTGAACATCATGCACCAAACAGCCAGATTCTAGATTTCTGCCAAGCAGCGATTAAACAAGGCTTGCCAATTTTACATACGCCACTCAGTACCTTTGAAACCGCTCAGAGCTTAATGAACTTAAGTAATGAAATTCCTGTAGACGATACTGAACGCGCAGAGCAAGTGACACGTTTCGTTTCAAGTCACATCAATGAAGAATGGTTAGCACAACTAATCAAAGGCACACATAAGCCACGTCTATCTCCTTCTGCATTCCGCCATGAATTGGTACAAAAATCAATTCATGCCAAGAAACGTATTGTTCTACCTGAAGGTGATGAGCCACGTACAATTCAAGCGGCAGCAATCTGCCAATCTCGCGGTATTGCACACTGTATTCTTTTGGCAAAACCTGAAGCCGTGATTGAAGTCGCGAAAGCACGTAATATCGAGTTGCCATTTGACCTTGAAATTATCGACCCTGATTCAATTCGCGAAAACTATGTCGCGCAAATGGTTGAGTTACGTAAAGGAAAAATCAACGACTTACAAGCACGTGAACAACTGCAAGACACTGTGGTGTTAGGAACCATGATGCTCGCGCTTGATCAGGTTGATGGTTTGGTTTCAGGCGCAGTCCACACCACCGCAAACACCGTTCGCCCGGCATTCCAGCTCATTAAGACAGCACCTGAATATTCACTGGTATCTTCTGTGTTCTTCATGCTGTTGCCTGATGAAGTTTATGTATACGGTGACTGTGCGATTAATCCAGACCCTGACGCAGAACAATTGGCTGAAATTGCAATTCAATCAGCAGACTCAGCCAAAGCCTTTGGTATTGACCCGCGTATTGCCATGATTTCTTACTCAACTGGCACATCTGGTGCAGGTGCTGATGTAGAAAAAGTTGCGCAAGCGACTGCAATTGCGAAACAGCGTCGCCCAGACCTGTTGATTGATGGTCCATTACAATATGATGCTGCTTCCGTTGAAAGTGTTGGTCGCTCTAAAGCACCAGACTCGCAAGTTGCAGGTCGTGCCAATGTATTTATTTTCCCAGACTTAAATACAGGTAACACCACTTATAAAGCAGTTCAACGTTCTGCCAATGTGGTGAGTGTTGGACCAATGTTGCAAGGCTTGAACAAACCAGTAAATGACTTGTCTCGTGGTGCTTTGGTGGATGATATTGTGTTCACGATTGCACTTACTGCGATTCAGGCCGAACAGCAAGTTGAAGCCAAAGCCAGCAAAGCGTCTTAATTCGTTTTCAGTTTTCCAAACCACTCTTTCGAGAGTGGTTTTTTTTGCTTTGTTGGAAAGTTGGCACTCCATCAAACAACATTCAGCTTTCTCTTGCAGACATCAACGATAGAGCTGCCAAAGTTTGAGAACATTTCATAACCGTCTACTAAAAATGGGAAGATCAGTGCAGCTCAATGGTTCGAATTCGATATCCAATCTATCCCAATTAACCCTTCACAAAAAATCGGTTATTGGCTCCCCATTTGTGCCAACCACACCGTATGTCCCGCACATTCAGGATCTTCCGCAACCATCTCCAATACTTGAAAACCATTCTGCCTTAATAAAGCACGATACTCCTCTTGAGCGAGACTTGCATGATATAAAGGCTCACCAAACAATTCGCCAATCACTTCGCCATGGGCAGGTCCACTGCTAAACATGAGTACAGTTTCGGGTTGAGCATGCCGTGCAAATTGCGCAAACATCTGCCGTTGATCTTCCTGAGTTAAATGAAAAAAACTGTCCCACGCCAAAATTGCATCGAATTTTTTCGCTAGATGAAATTGCCGCATGTCTGCCTGAATCCAAGTCTGATCGGGAAAGTTTTGCCTTGCCATCAGTAGCATCGCCTCGGAACTATCCACCCCAGTGACCGTACAACCTTGCGCCAGTAAATAAGCAGCAATTGGCTTTCCCGAGCCACAACCAATATCTAGAATTTTCGCCTGAGCTGGCACTAAAGCCAGCATTCGATCCAGCCAGACTTTTTCATACAAGTTCTCGCCACGTAGTGCCACCCATTCACGGGCATATTTGCGATAAAGTTCAATAATATTTTTCGCCAGATGTTGATTGTGCATCTTAGTGTCCTGATGATTTTGCTTGCGCATCTTCTTGGATTTTCGATACTTTATCTTAAGCTACGCAAGTGGGTTTTATATACGAGAGCGGCTCAATTTTCTCGGTATTTGTACAAAGAAAATTGCATTACCACAGAGAATTAGTACCACGCCAATCACTGCATTAATCTGCCATTGATAACCCTCCCAAATAGTTGAAATGATCAAAGCAACTAAGGGAAACAATAAGGTGCTATAGGCCGCCTTGCCAGCACCAATCCGCCCGACCAAATAGAAGTATGCCGTGAAACCGATTACTGAACCAAAAATTGCCAAATACAATAAAGCTGAAATTGCGCTCATTGGTATATTGGGGAAAAAATCATCCATTTGAAAAAACGAAATGATGGCCATCAACACAGCACCATACAACATGCCATAAGCATTGGTACTAAACACATCCAGCCCTTGCCGCTGGTGACGAGTACTGATCATATTACCCAAGGAAAAACCATAGGTGCCAATCATACACAGACCAATTCCCCACAAGGTTTGATGGTTGAACTGTGTGCCCACCACATCATTCCAGAACAAGGCAAGCATGCCCAATCCTCCCAATACCGCGGCAGGATAAAATCGTGCCGAGATGGGCTGTGCAAAGAACAATTTGGCATTGAGCGTATTAAAAATAACGGCCATGGAAAAAATCACGGCTTCTAAGCCACTACTAATGTATTGCACCGCAGCATAAAAACAGACAAAGTTAAACCCAAAAATGCAGCATGCCTGTAACATACAGAACAAATGATCTTTGGCAGCCAATTTATCTAATTTTCGATACAGCAAGATAAATACAAACAGAACTATGGCTGAAATGAAAAAGCGCCAAAACACTGCGACATTGGCAGCAATACCGCTGTGTTGTTGCACACTAATCGCAATCCAAGTCGTGCCCCAAATCATCACCACCAAAGCATATAACAGCGCATTCATTTCCAAACTATCCAGTTGAATCAACACGGCATATTGTGCTGGATGTTGATGCTAGGAAACTTGCAGCATCTTGCGGAGAATTATCACCAACTTGTGGTTTTCTACGGAATCACGTCTACAGATGACAAGATCAAAGAGAAGTCCTACACTAGATACTCAATTTGGCACTGCGTGTAGAAGATGACTTATCAGATTCTAGATCAATTACAACAACATAAAGCCCAATTACTGGATTCAGTTGAATTGGGTTCAGGCATGCAGCTTGCCATGTGGCAAAACAATCAAGATCGGGTCAGTGTCTGTAGTAATCACCATACCTTAAGCATGTATATTCAGGGTGGCTTTCACAGTTATCAGAAGACGGCTCAAGGTTGGAAAAATGGTGGTGGGCCGGACCATATGTGTCTGATGCCGCAAGATTTTGAATCGACTTGGGACTTACGCGACTCGCTGACCTTTGTGCACCTGTACTATACCGACCAGCACTTAAAACGTGTTGCAGAACAAGTCTGGGATCGGGAACCCAGTCAGATCAGTTTAGATCCGCAAAGTTTCGTGGCTGACCCACAAGTTTCAATGTTGTATCGACATTTTTTACTGAGCGATGCTTGGCAAAATCGTGAAAATCATTTGCAGATGAGCACCGCCACCACCCTGCTACTGAATCATCTGATCAAAAACTATAGTCAGACCCAATGGCAAGCTCCTGAGGTGAAAGGCGGGCTCTCTCCCTATATGCTCAAACAATTATTAGCATGGATTGATCAACATCTACATCTCAGCTTAACCCTGTCCGATTTGGCACAACAAACCCAACTGAGTGAATATCATTTTGCACATATGTTTAAACAATCCATGCACATGCCTCCACATCAATATGTGATGCTACGACGGTTGGAATTGGCACACCAAGCCCTACAAACCAACGCTGCCAATATCACTGAGATTTCAATGCAATATGGATTTAGTTCCAGTAGCCATTTTAGCCACCGTTTTAAAAAGCACTTTGGCTATTCGCCTTCTCAGATGCAGAAAATGTCTAAACGAAATTGATTTGAAGATTTGAAGATTTGAAGATTTGAAGATTTGAAGATTTGAAGATTTGAAGATTTGAAGATTTGAAGATTTGAAGATTTGAAGATTTGAAGATTTGAAGATTTGAAGATTTGAAGATTTGAAGAAAGCTTAAAATAAAAAAAAGAAGATAAAGCTTAAGCCTGATCTTCTTTTTGACCGTACATCCAAGTTGCTGCGATAAAGAAACTAAAGCCAACAACCATAAGAATTGCAGATGTCATAACGATACCCTCTGTTTGGAATGCGCCTATTATGTGAAAGTTTTATTACAACTTTATGACAGTCTTGTCATTTTTCAGCAACAACACCGCCTCAACCCATTTAAAATATAAAATTCAATATCTTATAGATTAATCATCTTATACATACAATGAGTTTCTGACTTTAGGTTGAGATGAGCACTGTAATATTCCCATCTTGATGACCGATTTTATCCATTAAACTTTAGCCCAAAAATGCAGCAAAACACCCACAACGCCAGCGTTATACCTTATAATTTAGCCCGCTAGCTAACAGCCCGCTCAAGAGATATTTGATATGACAACTATTATCAAGCAAGATGACTTGATCACTTCGGTCAAGGACGCGCTTCAATTCATTTCGTACTATCACCCACAAGACTTTATCCAAGCGATGAGCCGTGCGTACGACCGTGAAGAAAACAAAGCTGCGAAAGACGCCATTGCACAAATCTTGATTAACTCTCGTATGTGTGCAGAAGGTCATCGTCCAATCTGCCAAGATACTGGTATTGTTAACGTATTTGTTGAAGTGGGCATGGATGTTAAATTTGATTTAACCATGAGCCTCGATGATGCAATTAACGAAGGTGTACGCCAAGGTTACTTAGAAAACTCGAACGTACTTCGTGCTTCTGTTTTGGCTGATCCAGCGTTTGGTCGTAAAAATACCAAAGACAATACGCCTGCAGTGATTTACCACAAACTTGTCCCAGGTAACAAAGTAGACATTACTGTTGCGGCAAAAGGTGGTGGTTCAGAAAACAAATCTAAACTTGCTATGCTAAACCCATCTGACTCGATCGTGGATTGGGTACTCAAGACTGTTCCAACAATGGGTGCAGGCTGGTGTCCTCCTGGTATGCTCGGTATCGGTATTGGTGGTACTGCTGAAAAAGCCATGATGCTTGCAAAAGAATCACTCATGGAAGAACTCAACATGGACGAATTACTTCGTCGTGGTCCACAGAACAAACTTGAAGAACTTCGTATCGAAATCTTCGAAAAAGTTAATGCGCTTGGTATTGGTGCGCAAGGTCTTGGCGGTTTAACGACCGTTCTTGATATTAAAATCAAGGACTACCCTTGCCACGCTGCAGGCAAACCAGTCGGTATGATTCCAAACTGTGCCGCAACTCGTCATGCACACTTCCAGTTAGATGGTTCAGGTGTTGCACACATTCAAGCACCGAAACTTGAAGACTACCCTTCTGTGACTTGGGATTCTTCAACTTCTAAACGTGTTGACCTAGATACAATTACTCAAGAAGAAATGAACGCATGGCAACCAGGCGACACATTATTGCTTAACGGTACAATTTATACGGGTCGTGACGCTGCGCACAAACGTATGGTTGACATGTTGAACAATGGTGAAGAGCTTCCAGTTGACCTTAAAGGTAAATTTATTTACTACGTAGGTCCTGTAGATCCAGTGGGTGATGAAGTGGTTGGTCCTGCTGGTCCGACAACGGCAACACGTATGGACAAGTTCACTCGCCAAGTATTAGAAGCGACTGGCATGTTCGGTATGATTGGTAAAGCGGATCGTGGTCCTGCTGCTGTTGAAGCAATTAAAGACAACAAAGCAACTTACCTCATGGCTGTAGGCGGTGCGGCTTACCTTGTTTCTAAAGCCATTCGTGAAGCTGAAGTGGTTGCTTTTGCTGACTTAGGTATGGAAGCAATTTACAAGTTTGTCGTAAAAGACATGCCTGTATCCGTTGCTGTGGACGTAAATGGTACCTCTGTACATGCAACTGCTCCTAAAATTTGGCAAGCGAAAATTGGTAAAATTCCTGTAGTGGATGCTGCAGCTGGCTAATCCCTAAGTTTTGCTTTTTTCGATACCCTTAACATGCTAAGGTCTTGTTAAGGGTATTTTTTTAGCCCAAATTTATCTTTTTACAACAACAGTTCATTCTAAATATCATGAAAAAAGTACAGCACACACTCGCAATTCTTAGCCTCTCTATACTCAGCTTCACTGCATTTGCCAAACCCGCAACCGAAGCATCCGTTGAAAAAGCCCTGAAACTGAGTGACATTTCAGGGACTTTGGCGCAGTCTCAACAAGAAATGCGCCCTGTCTATCAACAGCAAGCTGAAGATACCATTAAACAAATCTTTAAAACCTCGAGTCTAAATGCAGAGCAACAAAAGGCCGCAAATCAAATTGCCGACATTACGGCCTCTTTTAGTAATAAACTGATTTCTGATCCAAAATTTATGCAAATGCTTAAAGACGTTTATCAGAAAACCTTTACCGAAGAAGAAGTGCTTGCCAATATTCAGTTCCTAGAAACCCCAATTGGACAGTCGATTAATAAAAAAAGTAGCAAAATGATGAGTGAAGTCATGCGCAATAGCATCGATATGTCCGCACAAATGATGCAAGACCCAGCAACCCAAGCAGAAATCAATCAACAAATTGCAAAAACACTACAACCACTATTCAAACAGGCGAAAAACAGCAAATAAGCTGATTACCACGTACGAATATCCCAAATTTTAAAGGGTTGCGTCAGTTGTACATCAGATTGAACGTCGTATTTTTCGGCTTTAAATTTTTGTGCTTTATGGCGTAACTCGCCTGTTTGCTGATCTTGCGCCACAAAGTTATAACTCGAAGATTTTAATTGAGTAAATGCAATTTCATTTTGCCCAGTTTGGTTCGGCACCAAAATTAAAGGACCCGAGACTTCCTTACGTGTATTGAGGTTTTCCTCATCATATTTCACGTAGTAACTTTTACCTGCTTCAACCGTAAAATCCAGATATTTGGGCTTCTGAAAGTGGTTAATACCTAATGGGCGGCTACTCGATAAACGATAAGTTCCAGCAGGAAGCTCCAACCAATAATAATGATTATTCAACAAACTCGGAATTCGATATTTATTGATAAATAAACTCGAAGCGACAATTTCTTGACGGTTCCAACGACTGTCTGGGCGATAAAGATAGACCACCGCAGCCTGATCATGCTGTGCCTGCACAGGATGGTAACGTTGACCTAATTTTTGATTGACCCAACCACCAACCGAAGTCATGCCGAAACGATATTGCTCGACCAAGCCTGGTGCTTGACTGGTATCTACTGGATGCAGCGTAGAACTTAATTCTGGTTGTTCTAAAACGGCCTGTTTATGGCATCCAAATAAAAATAAACTGCTACATAACATCAAATAAAGCGCACGCATGATTGTCCCTCACCGCGTATTTTTTTGTATTTATTGGGGCTAATTTTTGGATCTTTTACACTTTTAGGCATCCTCGCCTTTGCCCAAGATTACCACTGCACTTTTTTCTTGAAAATAAAAAACGTGCGGAAATCATAAATTTCCGCACGTTTCAGACGAATAACCAATTAAGCAGATTTTGAGTTAATCACTTTCAAATCTACTTTGTTGACATCTTCAGTCGCTGTCTTCGGTTGACGTTCAGGCAATAATTCAGGTTTCGCAATCCCATTAATCACCGCTTCATTCACCACAACAGTACCCACATCTGTGCGGCTTGGTAAGTCATACATCACTTCAAGTAAAGCATTTTCCAAAATTGAACGCAGACCACGTGCACCCGTATTACGTTCAAGCGCTTTCTTCGCGACCGCACGTAATGCCGAATCTTCAAACACAAGATCCACATGTTCCATATCGAACAAATGCTGATACTGACGCGTTAAGGCATTCTTTGGTTCCGTCAGAATTTGCATGAGTGCTTCTTCATCCAACTCATCCAAAGTCGCGATGACAGGCAAACGACCAATAAACTCCGGAATTAAACCGAATTTAACCAAATCTGTCGCTTCCACTTGACGGAACAAGTCAGAAAGCTGTTTGCTTTCATCTTTCTTCTTCACATCAGCAGTAAAGCCAATCCCGCCCTTTTCTTGACGCTGTTGCACAATTTTCTCTAAACCAGAGAATGCACCACCACAGATAAACAGAATATTCGACGTATCAATTTGAATGAATTCTTGCTGTGGGTGCTTACGACCACCTTGAGGCGGAATCGAAGCCACTGTCCCTTCAATCATTTTCAGCAAGGCTTGCTGTACACCTTCACCCGAAACGTCACGGGTAATCGATGGGTTTTCAGATTTACGGGTAATCTTGTCGATCTCATCGATATAGATAATGCCTTTTTGTGCTTTCTCTACATCGTAATCGGCTTTTTGCAATAACTTTTGCACAATGTTCTCAACGTCTTCACCCACATAACCTGCTTCGGTGAGTGTCGTCGCATCCGCCATGGCAAAAGGTACATCCAGCAAACGCGCAAGTGTCTGAGCAAGTAAAGTCTTACCTGAACCGGTCGGTCCAACCAACAAGATATTACTTTTTGCAATCTCGACTGCATCGTCGTGCTTATGTCCACCATGAGTCACTTTAAGACGTTTATAGTGGTTATAAACTGCAACTGAAAGGGTTTTCTTCGCCACGTCCTGACCAATCACATATTGATCTAATGCCGCACGAATTTCTTGAGGTTTAGGCAAAGGCTTAGCCGCCCAATCACCAGATTCAACCTGCTGACTGGTTTGGACTAAGTCTAGGCATACGTCCACACATTCATTACAGATGTACGCGTCCTCACCTGCAATCAGTTTCCCGACTTCAGACTGCGTTTTACCGCAAAATGAACAATGCTTTTGTCCTTGAGGATGTTCGGACATATTTACTCCAATACTAAAATCTTAAAACTTATGGACGTTTGCTAAGCACTTCATCCACAAGACCGTATTCTTTGGCTGCCTGAGCAGTCATAAAGTTGTCACGGTCTGTATCTCTTGCAACAGTTTCATAGTCTTGACCACTATGCTCTGCCATTAAGCGGTTTAGACGCTCTTTAATGAATAGAATTTCACGTGCATGGATTTCAATATCCGATGCTTGTCCACGGAAACCACCAAGTGGTTGGTGAATCATAACACGCGCATTTTCTAAACAGTAACGTTTACCTTTAGCACCTGCATTCAACAAGAATGCACCCATTGATGCCGCCTGACCCATACAGTATGTCACGACATCTGGCTTGATGAACTGCATGGTATCGTAAATTGCCATACCTGCTGTTACCGAACCACCTGGTGAATTAATGTAGAGGTGAATATCTTTATCTGGGTTCTCTGCTTCTAAAAACAACATTTGTGCCACAATTAAATTGGCCATGTTGTCTTCCACTTCACCCGTTAAAAAAATAACTCGTTCACGCAAAAGGCGCGAAAAAATATCAAATGAACGTTCACCACGAGACGATTGCTCAACTACAACTGGGACTAACGCGTTTTCAATAGTTGGAACATACATACGTTTATTTATTCCTAAATTTTTTGTGACTTAACCCATATTCACAATATGAGGGATAATGACTGAAATTGCAAAATATTCCCCATTAAATAACAGATATTTTTTGCATATACTTTGTGAATTTGGGACAAGCCGATACCCTACTCAGATAAAAAAAGGCGCTTTACGCGCCTTTTTTCACTTAAGCTAATTAGCCTTGTTGACGAGCTTGTTGCTCTTTCAACAATTCTTCATAGCTAACAGTTTTATCAGTTACTTTCGCAGCTGCTAAAATGTGATCAACCACTTGATCTTCTAAAACAACAGCTTCGATTTGTGAACGTTGTTGTTTGTCATTTTTGAAGTATTCAACAACTTCAGTAGGATCTTCGTAAGAAGAAGCCATGTCTTCGATGTAAGCTTCAACGCGAGCTTGGTCAACTTCAAGTTTAGCATCAGCCAATACTTTGCTTACCAATACGCCAAGTTTTACAGATTTTTCAGCTTGTTCTTTGAACAATTCATCTGGAAGCATGCTGCTGTCAAAAGCTTTAGCACCTTGAGCACCAAACTGTTGCGTGAATTGTTGGATCATTTGTTGACGTTGACGGTCGATTTCTTGAGCAACCATTGCAGCAGGAAGTTCAACTTCGTTTGCAGCAACTAATGCATCAAAAGTCGCGCCTTTCACTTGGTTACGAAGACCATTTTTAACTTCGCGCTCCATGTTTTTACGCACGTCAGCTTTTAACTTTTCAACGCCTTCTTCTTCAGTTAAACCAAAGATTTGAAGGAATTCAGCATCAACTTCTGGAAGTTTTTGTTTTTCAACAAGCTTCACTGTGATTTTGAATTGTGCTGCTTTACCTGCAAGGTTCGCTGCTTGGTAATCTTCAGGGAAAGTTACGTCGATAACTTTCTCTTCGCCTTTCTTCATACCAACGATACCGTCTTCGAAGCCAGGAATCATACGACCAGAACCTAAAACAAGTTTAAAGTCTTCAGCTGCGCCGCCTTCAAACTTCTCGCCATCAACAGTACCTTCGAAGTCGAAAGTTACTTGCATGTCTTTTTTCGCCATGCCTTTAGTTTCAGTCCAAGAAGCACGTTGCTTTTGAAGGTTTTCGATCATTTGATCAACGTCTTTGTCTTCTACTGAAGATGCTTTACGTTCAACTTCTAGACCGTCAAATTTCACGTCAACTTCTGGATAAACTTCAACAGTCGCTTCGTATACAAGCGCGTCGTCTTTGTTTTCCACTTTATCAATGTTTGGCATGCCAACAGCATTGATTTTTTCTTGTTGAATTGCTTCGAATACTGTGTCACGGATGACGTCATTTACCACTTCTTGGTAAATACCCGCGCCATATTCACGGCGAACTACGTTTAATGGCACTTTACCTGGACGGAAGCCGTTAATCTTTACAGTTTTAGCAGTGCGTTTTAAACGTGCTTCAAATTGCTCGTTCACACGGCTCGTCGGTACAGATACATTTAAACGACGGGCAACGCCCGAAACCGCTTCAGAAGTTACTTGCATGGCTTCCTCGAAATTTAGTAATAACAGTTTAAAAAAAAGTGCCACATTATATGACAACATTTAAAGATATACAAAACTGGATGTTTAAACCACAAGATTTTATCTGATTTCTTTTGTTCTTTTGTTTTCTTTTCTAAATTTCCGATCATTTTTCTATTTTTAAACGGCTTTTATTCCAAATGATAAACTTTATCATTATTATATGCACAAACATAATATTT
>NZ_JBSYVT010000043.1:0-22370 GCF_054112845.1 Acinetobacter sp. NigerLNRRAM0016 | reverse complement strand
AAACATCATCGACTCAAATCTCTATTTGCAACAGTGCCGAATTGTTTACCAAGGCTTATTAAAACCGTGAAACATTGGTCAAAGAATAGGCGTGGAACGTGAAAAATCATAAAAAAAGCCCACCTTGGGGAAGATGGGCTATAAACCAGGAACTACAGCATTGATTTATAAAGATATTTATAACGCATTTCGTATAAGGTGTATTATGTTAATTTTAGATAAACTATAGAATCCATTAGTTTTTAAACCAATAAATTAAATATTTTATGGAACTCCAGAATATTTATTCAGGCGATACTTAAGCAATAAGGGTAGGGTGATTACATAAAGTATTGCAGCTAATGCCCATACCATTCCAGGAGCTGATGCCTGAGTCATAAAATAGAGGCTAGTAACTAATACAGGACCAATTATAGCCCCCAGACTATTAAAACTGCTTAATAGCCCTTGTAATTCACCTTGTCTTTCATCACTAATACCTCTGGACATCATTGCTTGCAAAGCAGGAACGGCTACTCCACCAAGGGCAAACAATGGTAACAACGCAAAAGGCACCCATTCTTCAACAGCAATAGATAAAAGAAGTAAACCAATTGCATCGCAAGCTATTCCACATAACAACGTATTTTTCTCTCCAAACCTCTTTACCATAGGGGCGATAGCAAAAGCCTGTGCAATAGAATGGCATATTCCATAACTAGCAAGGGAAACACCTGCAATAAATATACTCCAGCCATAACGATCCTGCCCATAGATAACCCATAAAGTTGCGGGGACTTGTGAAACCAATGTGATAATTAAAAAGATACCAAGCAATGGAGCCATATTAGGTTGAGTGATCAAATAGGATAATTTCTTTAATATTGATTGCTCCTGAACCTTCTCAGTCATTTTATTGCTGTGTTTTGATTCTTTTAATAAGACTGCTGTCATTATTAAAAGAATCCCATTCATAAAAGCAGCAGCAAAGAACGGTGCATGTAAGTTCCATTCACCCAAAACTCCACCTATTACCGGACCCGCTATAAACCCAATACCAAAGACAGCTCCAAGGAGACCAAACCTTTTTGCACGCTCATGGGCTGGAGTAATATCTGAAACATAAGCTGTTGCAACAGCCATGTTGGCACCTGTAATTCCCGCAAAAATACGACCAATATATAGCCACAATAGAGAAGGAGCAGCAGCCATTAGGAGATAATCAGCCGTTGCACCAGCAATTGAAATAATTAATACAGGTCGACGTCCAAATCGGTCACTCAACGCTCCAAGGATAGGTGCAAAAATGAACTGCATCAGAGCATACACAGCTAATAAAGCACCATAGTGAACACCGCCTGCTTCAGCTCCAGCCAATGACCGTAATAATTCAGGCAAGATCGGCATAATTAAACCAATCCCAACAGCATCCAGAAATATAGTGATTAAAATCACGCTCAATGATTTCTTCACAAATGCCTTCTCTAGCAATGATAGAATTAATATTCTCTCACACACTCCCTATCAGTGATAGATTTATGAGTAAAAAAGATATTGCACCTCAACGTCTGACACGTGAAATAGTCCTGCGTACCGCATTGGATATGTTGAATGAAGAAGGCATAGATTCAATAACCACACGCAAGCTAGCTCAACGATTGGGTATTAAATCTCCAACTCTATATTGGCATTTCAAGAATAAATCCTTGTTAATGGAAGCAATGGCGGAAACCATTATAAATGAACACCATTTAGTTTCTTTACCCATCGATGGGATGACATGGCAAGATTGGTTGCTCGCTAATTCTGTAAGCTTTCGTCGAGCACTACTAGCTTACCGTGATGGTGCTCGTCTACATGCAAGAACTAGCCCCAGTCAAGGACATTTCTACACGATTGAGGCCCAAGTTGCGCTGTTATCTCATGCTGGGTTTTCTCCTGTTGAAGCAGTTGCATTACTTATGACATTAGGAAGGTTTATTGTTGGGTGGGTCCTTGAGGAGCAGCAAGAAGAAATAAGATCAGACCCACCATTCGAAGCCGATCCAACTATATATCCACTCATGCTCCAAGGAGTGAATACCTTACAAAATATGAATGCGGATGACATTTTTGAAAATGGGATTCGTATGGTGATTATCGGTGCTGAAAGACAACTTGATATTAAAATGCAAACTTAACTCTATACTGCTTTAAGCAACTGTTCTATTTAGTAATAAAGCTTTTATCCTTAATTATTTAACATAATGGGCGTTATACGAAATAACAGCACAAATTGAAAAATATAAAAATCAAAAACTTATGATATAAATTATTTGCTCGATGATGTTCAAAAGCCGACTTGGAAACAAGTCGGCTTTTTTATGAGCAGTTTTGATAGTTCTTGCCAATAAATTTGACTAAAAATTACGCTTCTCAACTTGAGTTATACAATTTTGTGATACATTATTGTATATACAAATTTGAATGTTTTTTATGGAACAGTATTTTGAATGGGATGAGGCTAAGAATCGAAAGAATCAGAAAAAGCATGATATCTCTTTCGAAACTGCAAGCCTTGTTTTTGAAGATCCATTACGGATCTCAATCCAAGACAGACATACCGATGGTGAAGAACGTTGGCAAACCATTGGACGAGTTAAAGGCGTACTAATGTTATTGGTGGCTCACACCATTTTTGATGAAGATGACTGTGAAATCATACGAATCATTAGTGCAAGGCAAGTGACTAAAGCGGAGCGAAACAAATATGAGCATGGTTAGATACTCACGCAAAGAGCTGAATGAGAAATTTGGTGAGAAGCAAGATGCTGAAATTCAACGCTTGCTTGCTAAAGGCACGGTTCCTGATGATCAGCTAGATCTATCAGATATTCCTGAAATTACCGATTGGAGCAGTGCTGTACGCCAAAATCAATTTTACCGCCCAGTGAAGCAACAAACTTCAATTCGGTTAGATGCTGATGTACTTGCTTGGTTCAAAGCACAAGGCAAAGGTTATCAAACACGAATGAATGAAATTTTACGGGATGCTATGCTGAAAGAATTAAAAAATCATCAATAAAAATGGGAGCTTAAGCTCCCATTTTTGACTTCGCATAACGCCCATTATGTTAATTTTAGTTTTCCTTAATACGACAAAAATATCTACTTCATTTCACGAGAATTTCTTTTGCTAAAAGTTCTTCTTTCGTTACACCGAAATATCTTATTTCTAATTTAGGCCTGCCTAACATCTTTAAAAGATTGTTTTCATCATTTATATTTTTTATAGCTTTGCTTACACAATCAATTACGTCATTAGTTTTAGAAATAGCTTCTTTTTCAGATACTTGATCGCTTACTTTTCGAGATATTAAGTCATCAAAATATATCCTATATTCTTCACAAACTAGATAAAAATAAGGGTCTAATCTATCTAAATCATATTCAGAGAGATTCAAAGGGTTTACGATCTAATAAATCTTTTTCAGGATAAATAATCAATTGTCCTGCATCGAACCAAAACTCCACAGAAAAATTATCAAACTCAATTCCATTTAAATCATTACTAAAATTTTGAAAATACTGTAATAAAAGATTTTCTATATCCTCTAAAAACTCTTTATTCTTAATATCAAATATTAAAGATTCATTAGAAATAGCTTTGATACAATCTTCTTGAATATCTAACCCCTTTAAAGTCATTTTTACTCCATTTAAATTTTTAGGTTTTGGTGCATTAAGAATTTTGATTAACTTAACATAATGGCGGTTATACGAAATTCACCGTTTCGAGCCCCAAATATCAAGTTTATTTCTTGCATAAATGTATCCTATAGGATACATTCTACTTATGTACTCAATATATACCACTGAAGTCTTTGATGACTGGTTCACCAAGTTAAAAGACCAGCAGGCAAAAAGACGCATACAAGTCCGAATTGATCGGGTTGAAGATGGAAACTTTGGAGATACTGAGCCGGTCGGTGAAGGTGTTTCTGAATTACGTTTCTTCTTTGGGCCAGGCTATAGGATTTATTACTGCAAGCAAGGGCAAAGGGTTGTTATTCTTTTAGCAGGCGGAGATAAGTCTACGCAAAGTAAAGATATAAAACTTGCCCTGCAATTGGCACAAGATTTAGAGGAGGAGCTATAAATGGCTATTAAACTTCGCAAATGGGACAGTGCTGAGCATCTTAAAACAGAGGATGATATGCAGGCTTACTTACAAGCATGTATTGAAGAATCTAATGGCGATGCCGCATTCATTGCAAAGGCTTTAGGTAACATTGCAAAAGCTAAAGGAATGGCTCAATTATCACGAGATACAGGCTTAGGCCGAGAAAGTCTTTATAAAGCACTTTCTGGTGATGTTAACCCTAGTTTTGATACTGTGATTAAAGTTGTAAAAGCACTGAATTTACGCTTAGCAATTTAAAAAAAGTTATTAAAAAATGGAGCTTTAGGCTCCATTTTTTAATTTCGTATAAGGTGTATTATGTTAATTTTAGAAATTCTTAATTTCCATCTATCCAAACTTGCTTGATCCAATCTGCTAAATCTTCCCACTGCTCATCGCTATATCCATCTGCTGTCCAATATCTAATTTTATGATTAGGAGATAGGCAATAATAACTACCATTATCTTCACAAATAGGTAGCCAATCTTCTGGCAGACCTTGCTCCCTAGCATCATTTAATATCTGAGATAGCCCTCGATAGCATTCTTTCTCATCTGTAAGAGACGCTAATTCAATTGTTCCATAAAAGATATTGCTAATCTCTTTCAAAACTTTTTTATAATCTTTTGGAAAAATAAAACCTATTTTTCGTTCATAAGCAGATATGAAAATATCATCAGGTAGTTCTATGTTTAGACGACTATTCCCAGATAGTTCTTTTAATTCTTGAATAATGTTATCAAGCTTATTTTGCATATACATTCTGCTCTATCGCATTAAAGTTCTTACTACAATTTAACATAATGGCTGTTATGCGAAACGAGATCTACCAGCTCTCGTTTTTTGTTATGGAAACTGCTAAAATTCAAATACGCCATTGACGTATAAAGAGTCCATGTTATTTATTGAAACCAGCATCTTTACCAAGCAAATTAAAGACCTTGTATCTGATGAGGAATATCGTCAACTTCAGCAAGATCTTTTGGTACAGCCTGATAGAGGTGACCTAATCAAGAATGGCGGTGGTATTCGCAAAGTACGTTGTGCTCAAGGTAACAAAGGGAAAAGTGGTGGGATACGGGTGATTTATTATTGGGTCACCGAGGATGATCAGATCTTTTTCTTAGTGGCTTATCCAAAATCAGTAAAAGATAATTTAACAGATAAGGAAACCGCCATTCTGCACCAACTCGTGAAGGAGCAATTTCATGGATAACAACTTATTTGATGACTTGGTTGCTTCAATCAAAGAAGCTGGAGCTATCAAACGTAAAGAAGTTAAAGCAAGCCGAGTTACAGAACTCGAATTGCCTGATATTAAAGAAGTACGTGAAAAAACTGGCTTGAGCCAAAATGAATTTGCTGCACGTCTACATATTAGCCCCCGTACCCTGCAAAATTGGGAACAGGGACGACGCTATCCAACTGGACCAGCAGCTACATTGATTCGAATTTTAGATGCTCACCCAAGCCTTATTTGAAAAAATTACTTAAAAAATGGGAGCTTAAGGCTCCCATTTTTATTTCGTATAAGGTGTATTATGTTAATTTTAGAAAATCTTCACTACTATTATTTTAAAATAAGCCTTATATCCAAGCATAAAACAAGGTTGTCTAGACTTCTTTTAACAGTAAAGTTATCATAAAACTGAATTTTATTTTTTAGGTAAGTTTATGCATTCTATCCGCATTCGTTAAGACACAACTATTTGCATAGTGACACTATTTTATAATGGTGGGCTTTTGTTGTGTCTTTAAGAATATATGCGGATATATAAAGTAAAAGTATGCTTAATTTATAAGTATGCTTTTAGTGCATAGTTTCCAGTTATAACTTAATTGACTAGCTATTTGTCCACCCTGTGGATGAATAGCTTTTTTTTTGGGAGGACACTGTGATGCTAGCTTTTGTTTTCACCTAAATCCTGTTTGCTGCATAAAAAATTTCAAGAGCTAAACAGGAGTAAATAAAAATGAGTTTAATTATTAAAGCGAGAAACATACGCTTGGATTATGCTGGGCGTGATGTTTTGGATATTGATGAATTGGAAATTCACTCTTATGACCGTATTGGTCTTGTGGGTGATAACGGAGCAGGAAAGAGTAGTTTACTCAAAGTACTTAATGGCGAAATTGTTTTAGCCGAAGCGACATTACAGCGTTTTGGTGATTTTGCACATATCAGCCAACTGGGCGGAATCGAAATAGAAACGGTCGAAGACCGGGCAATGTTATCTCGCCTTGGTGTTTCCAATGTACAAAACGACACAATGAGTGGCGGAGAGGAAACTCGTGCAAAAATTGCTGCCGCATTTTCCCAACAAGTACATGGCATTCTAGCGGATGAACCAACCAGCCACCTTGATCTCAATGGAATAGATCTACTTATTGGTCAACTTAAAGCATTTGATGGAGCATTACTTGTTATCAGTCATGACCGATATTTTCTTGATATGGTTGTAGACAAGATATGGGAGTTAAAAGACGGTAAAATTACGGAATATTGGGGTGGTTACTCGGATTACTTGCGTCAAAAAGAAGAAGAGCGACAACACCAAGCCGTAGAATATGAGCTGATGATGAAGGAACGGGAGCGATTAGAATCTGCTGTGCAAGAAAAACGCCAGCAAGCTAATCGATTAGACAATAAGAAAAAAGGAGAAAAATCCAAAAACTCTACCGAAAGTGCTGGACGACTTGGGCATGCAAAAATGACTGGCACCAAGCAAAGAAAACTGTATCAGGCAGCTAAGAGTATGGAAAAGCGTTTGGCTGCATTAGAAGATATTCAAGCACCAGAGCATTTGCGTTCTATTCGTTTTCGTCAAAGTTCAGCCCTAGAACTGCACAATAAGTTCCCGATTACGGCAGATGGTCTGAGCTTAAAATTTGGTAGCCGTACTATCTTTGATGACGCTAACTTTATAATACCGCTTGGCGCTAAAGTCGCTATAACTGGATCGAATGGAACAGGGAAAACGTCCTTGTTAAAAATGATATCAGAACGTGCTGATGGATTAACCATATCTCCAAAAGCTGAAATTGGCTACTTTACACAAACAGGATATAAATTTAACACGCATAAATCTGTGCTCTCCTTTATGCAGGAAGAGTGCGAGTACACAGTTGCGGAAATTCGTGCAGTATTGGCTTCAATGGGGATCGGAGCGAATGATATTCAAAAAAACTTATCCGACTTATCGGGAGGTGAAATCATCAAACTGCTTTTATCCAAAATGCTTTTAGGAAAATATAATATTTTGCTTATGGATGAACCAGGAAACTATCTTGACCTAAAAAGTATTGCCGCATTAGAAACAATGATGAAGTCCTATGCAGGAACTATTATCTTCGTATCTCATGACAAGCAATTGGTCGATAATATTGCTGACATTATCTACGAGATCAAAGACCACAAAATCATCAAGACTTTTGAGAGAGATTGTTAATGATAGCCAATCTAATCCGAACATTAATTATTGAACTCTTTAAAGGAAATTAAAAATGACAATTCAAGATATTCAATCACTTGCTGAAGCACACGGCTTGTTGCTTACGGACAAAATGAATTTCAATGAAATGGGCATTGATTTTAAGGTCGTTTTTGCTCTTGATACAAAGGGGCAACAATGGTTGCTGCGTATTCCTCGTCGTGATGGCATGAGGGAACAAATCAAGAAAGAAAAACGCATTTTAGAATTGGTAAAAAAACATCTTTCTGTAGAGGTTCCTGATTGGAGAATTTCATCTACAGAATTAGTGGCTTATCCCATACTTAAAGATAATCCTGTTTTAAATTTGGATGCTGAAACCTATGAAATAATTTGGAATATGGACAAAGATAGCCCGAAATACATAACATCTTTGGCAAAAACCTTATTTGAAATCCATAGTATTCCTGAAAAAGAAGTTCGGGAAAATGATTTGAAAATTATGAAACCTTCAGATTTAAGACCTGAAATAGCAAACAATTTGCAGTTAGTAAAATCTGAAATTGGTATAAGTGAGCAATTGGAAACCCGCTACAGAAAATGGTTGGATAATGATGTTCTATGGGCAGATTTCACCCAATTTATACATGGCGATTTATATGCTGGGCATGTACTAGCTTCAAAGGATGGAGCTGTTTCAGGCGTTATTGATTGGTCAACAGCCCATATAGATGACCCAGCGATTGATTTTGCTGGGCATGTAACTTTGTTTGGAGAAGAAAGCCTCAAAACTCTAATCATCGAGTATGAAAAACTAGGGGGTAAAGTTTGGAATAAACTATATGAACAGACTTTAGAAAGAGCAGCGGCCTCTCCTTTGATGTATGGTTTATTTGCCTTAGAAACTCAAAATGAAAGCCTTATCGTTGGAGCAAAAGCTCAGTTGGGAGTTATATAATTTAAAAATATGATTGCTGAGAACTGCCTTGTTTTGAAACTTGGTTGGCTTTAATTAGTTTTTAGTATTCTTTATAGAAAATGCCTCGATCAAGGGGCATTTCTAACAATCATTTAACATAAAATTTCTTATGTGAAGTAACCTGAATGCAGCGGTGCCCCATTGGGGGCGCGTTGAGATAAGCCTCTTTTAGATAACTTTAGCAACTCGATAGACAGTTGCAACTCCACAATTCACTGCTTTGGCAATTTCTTCCTTAGTCATATTGCCAACTACTAGCAATTCTTTTATTCGTTTATGTTTAGCCTCATTTGCCTTCTTGCCTGTTGGTTTGTAACCCGAACGTGCCAGGCCCTGCTTAATACGTTCTATACGTTTCTCATTGTCTAGGCGGGCCATTGTTGCCAGAAGATCAATCAACATATTGTTGATGAGTTCCAAGATTGAATGAGTAATGCTGTCACTGGTTTGAATCATTTGGTAGGTAGTAGGAAGATCTGCTACGACTAAACGAAGTCCCTTCTCCTGGATCCTGCGCTTCAGCTCTTGAAAATCTCGTTGGGTTAGGCGTGATAAGCGGTCAATACTTTCAACTAACAATGTGTCACCTTGATTTGCTTCTGACAGTAGCTTATTCAATTCAGGTCGGTCTAACTTCGTACCACTATAGTTTTCCACGTACACAATGGTTTCACCCAAATTCAAGTTTTGGTTTAGATCCTGAAGAATCTGCAAAGCCCTTTCTGCATCTTGATCTTTAGTTGAAGCTCGTAGATAAATACGTGTATTCATTTCTATCATTTAATCTTAATTCTATTAGATTAATGATAATACTATCATTTAATTATTGCATTAAGTCTAATGATAGATATTGTATGCGATTTGGCTCGCTATCATTCAGGTATACTCTTTTGATAAAAAAAGCATGACTAAAAGCCATGCCTTGGGAATTCGTATAACGTGTATTATGTTAATTTTAGAAATTATTAAATTAATAGAATCACTTGTATCCAGCTCAAAGATAGTAAAGGGAAAGTATGCTGAAAGAATTAAAATTATTTGATCATGTTTTTTTGAATAAAAATAATATCCGTTTAATTCCCTTATCTTTTGAACATGAAAGTGGGCTTATGGAAGCATGTAAAGATGGTCAACTGTGGAAATTAAGAGTTACATCAACACCGCATTATTCTGAGGTTCATCACTATATTGAAACAGCTCTAATACAAAAACAGGAAGGTACACGTTATCCATTTGTTGTCATCGAAGAAAGCTCTGGGAAAATTCTAGGTACAACTAGTTATCATGATGTTCTTTTGAACGTGAAACGCTTAGAAATAGGTTATACCTGGTATGCAAAATCAGTGCAGCGTACGCATGTTAATACGACATGTAAGTTGCTATTACTACAATTTGCTTTTGAACAGTTAAACACTGAGACGGTTGGACTTCGCACTGATATTTTTAATATTAAAAGTCAGCGAGCAATTGAAAGATTGGGTGCAAAAAAGGATGGGATAATTAGAGGGCATGCTTTACGTAAAGATGGTACAACTCGAGATACCGTAATGTACAGTATTATTAAAAGTGAATGGACTAACATAAAAGCACATCTAATTGATTTATTAGATAATTATTAACTACAAGATTTTATTACAATAATACATGAGGATTATGATTTAACATAAAATCTCTTATATGAAAGACTCCTAAATAGGAGTTTTTTATTGAATAACTATCTAAAAAACAGGAATTGCAAAGTCAATCCTAATGATGTACTCTAATTGATATACAATTAGATAAAGGTTATTGAAATGCTAATGCTCAGATTACCAGTAGAATTAGAAAAGCGATTAGATGAAGTAGCAGAAAAAACTCAGCGAACTAAATCATTTTTAGCTAGAGAAGCAATTTTATTGAGTCTGGATACGTTAGAAAAAAAATATAACCATCAAAACAATGAGATAAATGATATGAACATTAATTTATATGAAATTTTAGTTAGAAATTTTTCTACACCTGTTAATTTAGAGACTGAGTCAAGAAAGTCAAAATTTTGCATATTTAGTGAAGATGGAAAATTATTTGTTCATAACAATAAAGATAATATTCGACCGATAAGTTTCGATGAAGTTGATAATTTTTATAAAATTTTTAGGGAAACTGGGAGTCATTCCCCATCAACTTATACAGATGTAACATTCAATTCATCATATATTCTTGCAGCAGTATCCTATTTAAAGGAAAAAGGCTTTCTTTAAATACTAAATATAAAAAAAGCCCGACATCCTGTCGGGCTTTTTCGTATTGGGTGTTTAGGTATAACTCCTGTCGTACCTCACGTCCTGGTGTTGCACTTATCATTATTGTTTTATGTGTTGGAACATCCTGTTCTCTATGTCCCCATCATATGAAAAATCCCTGCGGTGACATAGACGCAATGCTCCCTAATTCATGTCAGCCTGAGCTTACAACATTGCTCAAAACTTACCCCAAGGTTTATCCGCAGAAATTGCGAATAATTTGCGAAGTTCAGGTATTGAGTTATCAGGGAAAATCGCAAAATCGACTACTTTTTAAACGAAATTATTGGCAAAAACTATAAAAACTGCTCATAAAAAAGCCAACTTGTTTCAAAATCGGCTTTTTTTGCATTTTTGCATTCATCTTAGTTTGTTAAGTTTTTGATATTTATATTTTGGAGTTACAAACCCATTTCGCATAAGAGATTTTATGTTAAATACAAATAAAAAAAATCCTAACGCACTGTCAGGATTTTTTAGTTCACATGTTATTAATCCTAACCGTAGTCAGGGAAGTTATACCCAAAAACTTTTTTCCAAGTATTTATTGATTCTTTATCTTTTCCTTCATTTTCAAGTTGTCTAGCATCTCTTGAAAGTTGGGCGAATGTTTTAAATTTCTCGCTCAATGAGTATCTACTATAATAGTCTATATCATTGATGTTACTTTGAATATTTTTAGGATCAGCCACAGTATTGATAATACTATTCGCTAAGTAGTTAAAAACGTTCTCTAATTCCAAATCAACATACTCTGAACATGTATTATTCGGTTTACTTTCATAGTAGTACAGGATCATAGCTTCTAATAAATAAGATCCGATGTTCACTCTTTTTTCTTGTTTCCAGTACTTCAATATGCGAATTACATTTAAAACATTACCAGATTGATTTTGATTGACGGCTGATAATCTATCTCTATCAGTCTTAGGATTCGTTTTTTTCCAACTTCCAGATCTATTTGGGATTAAATAATAAGAGTTTCCATCGCTATCTGGTGATGTCAAAAAGCAAGGAACAATATCGAAATTCCATGTATAGCTTTTCAACTTCAGAGTTGCTGCTTCTCCATCCCTTTTGATTTCAGCTGATGAATATTGACTGACCTTACTTAATTCTGATTTAAATGCATTGGTAATACGTGTTGAACTTAAGCCTGAACTATCAAGAGTTTTCGCATATTTTTTTAACTTTCCAGAGTAGTTTTCTGGAAATTTCAACTCAATATCGTCCCAAGATCTTTCATAATATGTACATCCATCGGCTTTGATACCAACCATTAGATCAATATCATCTAATGGTCTAGTTTTAGTCTTTCGAGCAAAAGAACCAAAGCCGATATCGATTTCTGGATATAAGTTAGGAAAGTTATCATTATTTTCTGGAAAGTTTGAAATTTGATCTAATAACCAATTTCGACTATTTCGAGCCGTTGATGATGTAGCTGAATCTAAATTTACAATATTTTTCTGGAAGTCATTAAAAGCACTTATAACTGTTGTTGCCATATAAATCTCAATAAAGTTAATTAAAGATAGTTGTCTATGTATCTTTGAATATTCCTTATAGATAAGGTTTCATTTTGATTTTTAAAGTATTTATGTAATTTATTTGGAATAGGTCTAGCAGATTTACGATATGAATAAACCGCATTTTGTACCTCTTCAGCAAGAGATATAACATCTTGATCAGTAGCACTATTATTTGATAGTTGGTTTAAGGCATCTTCTATTTCACTATTCAAACGATTTCCTTCTTTAACAGTTTCTTTATGTTCTAGGACTAGAAAGAATAGAAATATTACTATAGGTATAGAGGCACTTAGTGTTTTGATAAATAATGAAATATTTTCAAAATAATAGATACTTACCGCAAAAAATACGAAAATCAGTAAAACAATAAAAGCTAATACGGTCTTGTAATATCTTTCTCTGTTGGGAATGTCCCAAGATAAATTTTGGCTTTGGCATAGGATAATTGCCATAGGGTATTGATAAGTAGCTGCGGGGGATGTATACCAATTTAAAAATTCTGAAAAATCTCCATACTTTTTCTTATATTTTTCAGATAATAACGTTACTTGACGGTTGTTGGGTTTTTCTCCTAAATAAAGTTTGTTCCACTTTAAGTTAAAGATAGAGCGATCATATAGTTCTTGCATCTGTACTGCTGAGCTTCTTATATTTTTTATCCAACATGATAAAGCTATACTACTGAGGCTACAAAAAATAGCTAAGTAAATGAATATAGAATAATCCTTAACAATACCAATTAATCCAAGAGTAAATGGCATACATACACTAATGATAAAATTTATTGTCATTAGAAATTTACTGTCACTGTATAAAGTATTTACAGCTGCTTGTAATTCTAAATTGGCTAGATCATTTTGCTTCTTTGAAATCAAGTTAACCTCTAAGTTTCTAATTTTTAATAATATTATACAGAATAACGAGTATGAAGTTTTAAATAATTAACAAGATCCTAAAATGATTCTCTTTATATAACTCAAACTACTGGTGTAATCTTTAGTTACTTATGAAATTCTTAGCATTGCGGAATAAGAAATGAATAGTGATAAACAGTACTTTGATCGTCTACAGGAAGAGTATTCAGAAAAATATGGTCATGAACTGTATGCAATTGATGATATTGAAGGAAAAAAAATATTTATTGATATTAATGATCCGTGGAGTGTTTCCTCAAGTTGGGGGTCTTTAGAGAATGAAATACGGTTAATAAAAATGGGACTATTTCCATTAACATTAAGACAAAAATTCGAAAGGAAAGAAACTTTTGAAAAAAAAGCAGACGAACTAGCTAAGCTAATTAATGTTGTTCACACTAAAGAAAATAGTATTCTATGTCCTACTAGTAGATACAATCGTAATAAAGAAAAATAGAATTAGTAATTAGAGCTGAATAATTTAATTTACCTCAAACTAACATAATACACGTTATGCGAAGTCAAAAAAGGAAGCTTAGGCCACTGCTGTCCCATAGTTTGATTTAAATAAAAAAACCTGAGTCTGAATCGTTAAAATATAAGTGCGAACCAACACTTTAACGACCAAGGACTCAGGTTTTGTCATATCAGAATACCGTATTTCATCAATTGATTAAACCCATACTCCGACAAGATTTTGAACGTCTTGTTCAAATACATCATGTCGGTCAGAAATTTAGAGCTGCTTCAAGATGGGATCAGTTCATTGCCATACTGATGTCTCAACTTTCCTGCAGACAAAGTCTGCGGGATATTCAATCTAATCTAGAGTGTCAACAAGAAAAGCTGAATGCTCTCGGAGCAAAGTCTATCCCTCGCAGTACACTGGCTCGAATCAATCAGGAACAGCCTGCAGCCTTGTATGAACAGCTATTTTACACCTTGCTTAAATCTTATGAACACTCAAAAGTAGCTCATAAATTCCGCTTTAAGAATCCCTTATATTCCCTGGATGCCAGCCATATTGATCTGTCACTTTCCTTATGTGAATGGGCCAAAGTGCATGAATCCAAAACCAGCATGAAACTTAGCGTTGGCTTAAATCACAGCAATACCATTCCTGAATTTGTGGCGCTTGGGGATGGCATTGAAAATGATATGGTACAAGGCAGAGCATTTAAATTTCCTGCTGGCAGTATTGTCGTATTTGACAAAGGATATATTGATTATCAATGGTTTGCCCAATTGACTCATCAAAAGGTCAGCTTTGTCACCCGATTGCGCCCAAAGACAGTTTATCAAGTGAAATCTAGCCGCAGCGTATTAGCATCTAAAGGTATTATTGCGGATGAGTGGATTGAATTAAGTAGTGCTCATGCAAAGAAAAGAGGTGCTCCCAAATTATTAAGACGTATAGAATTTTATGATGCCGATAAGAACAGGACGTTTGAGTTTCTGAGTAATAACTTTCATCTGGCAGCATCAACGATTGCTGCAATTTATAAAGACCGTTGGAAAGTGGAACTGTTCTTTAAAGCACTTAAACAGAATTTAAAATTAAAGTCATTTCTAGGTCGAAGCCGTAATGCCATACAAACTCAAATTTGGATCGCGTTAATCGCCTATTTGCTGGTGAGTTTCGCTCAACATCTGGGGAAAGAAGGCTGGACAGTGCAGCGCTTACTCAGAATCATTCAAGTGAATTTGTTTGAAAGAAAAACGTTAAAAGCTTTATTCTCACCCGATAAAATCCCATTAAACAAGAGGAAGCTTATTTAAGCTTCCTCTTGTGAAAAATTGTGGGACAGCAGTGAGCTTAGGCTCCCTTTTTTATTGATGATTTTTTAATTCTTTTAGCATGGCATCCCGTAAAATTTCATTCATTCGTGTTTGATAACCTTTTCCCTGTGCTTTGAACCAAGCAAGCACATCAGCATCTAACCGAATTGAAGTTTGTTGCTTTACTGGACGATAGAATTGATTGTGGCGTACAGCATTACTCCAGTCGGTAATTTCAGGCATATCTGAGAGATCTAGCTGATCGTCAGGAATCGTTCCCTTAGCAAGCAAGCGTTGAATTTCAGCATCTTGCTTGTCGCTGAATTTTTCATTCAGTTCTTTGCGTGAGTATTTAACCATGCTCATATCTATCTCGCTCCGCCTTGGTGACTTGTCTTGCACTAATGATTCGTATGATTTCACAGTCATCTTCATCAAAGATGGTGTGAGCTACTAACAGCATTAGTACGCCTTTTACTTTCCCAATGGTCTGCCAACGTTCTTCACCATCGGTATGTCTGTCCTGAATTGAGATCCTTAATGGATCTTCAAAAACAAGGCTTGCCGTTTCGAAAGAGACATCGTGTTTTTTCTGATTCTTTCGATTCTTTGCCTCATCCCATTCGAAATACTGTTTCATAAAAAACATTCAAATTTGTATATACAATAATGTATCATAAAATTGTATCACTCAAGTTGAGAAGCGTAATTTTTAGTCAAATTTATTGGCAAAATATTACAGAATCGCACATAAAAAAGCCGACTTGTTTCAAAGTCGGCTTTTTGGGCATTTTTAGATTTTTCTGGTTTTATTAAGTATCTGATATTTATATTAATATACAAGTGTATTGCGTATAACCACCATTATGTTAAATGGACATAAATCAATTCTAAAATTATCTATGATAATTCTATACTTTTACTTCGATACTGCGGTTAGGGTGGATAGAAAAGAGTCTAACTGCTATCATTGCCCTAAAGTTGGAACCCATATTGAAAATGTTGTTCGTGCCCTTCATAAACCCGTATTAATAACATCTGCACTCTTTAGTCCACCTAAGTCTTTTTTAATTGCTTTTGATGGAAGTCAGACTGCACGCATTTGTGTAGAAAAAATTGCCAATAGCCCTTTATTAAAAAACCTGACAGCTCATGTGGTATATGTTGGTAAGCCAAATAGTGATATGACATCTCAAGTTACTTGGGCAAAAGAGCTGCTTGCAAATAATGGTTTTAATGTAATTGATATCGTACTTGAAGGTGATGTCGAGAAATCAATATTAGATTACCAAGAGAAAAACGCTATTGATATGATGGTGGTTGGTGCATATGGTCACTCAAAAATACGCCAGTTTTTTATTGGTAGTACGAGGGGTTCTAGGGATTTTCCCCTCTAAAGTAACATAAATCGCCATAACCCAAGCAGTTAGTGGCTTGTGGAGCTGGGTTACCTTTCATTTTAGACTTCATTTTGAACAATAGGCCTAGTTATTTCCTGTAAATCAGGTAGTTTGCGGTTACTAGCGAACTGATAAGTGCCGCTTAGATTAATATTCTGCCATGCAACGGGTGATACTTGTCGAGTTATTGCAGCTTTTTCCTCGTCACCAACGTCTTCAAAGTGCAGTAGTAGATGACTTAGGATCATCGAGTTAAAGTAAATAATTGCATTTGCCGTCAAACGGGCACACTCGTTCCAAACGACTATTTCTGATTCGTTTTTTCCGCGGAACTGGTCACGATTGACCGATGCAATGGCTCGCCTGAGGAAATGCCAGGCTTCGCCTCGGTTCAGTGCTCGTTGAACATATTGGCGCAGACTTGCATCATCAATATAATCAAGTAAATATTGGGCTTTGATGAGCCTATTATATTCCGTTAATGCTTGTAATATAGGGTGTCCAGATGGATAACCAGATAATTTGCGTACTAGCAATGCCTGTGTTGTGCGTTTTTCTTGAAGGGATAACACAATACGCTGAATATCCTGCCAGCCTTCCTCAATCACATTCATTTTTATCGGCTTTTTCAGCGCCAGATGCGTATTTCCGTCGTCGCTTTCAGTTACGTTAAATAGGTCATTGATCACACTGGTGAACTGAGCATACCTAGGCGCAAAACTATAACCGCATAAATCCAATAAGGCATAATTAACATGATTAACACCATGGGTGTCGGTTGAGAGTACGTCAGGCTTAAGATCACTAGTATTAGATTGTAGTAAGTCGTAAATATAATGGGACTCATGCTCATTAGATCCTATTATACGGGCATTTAACGCACTATGATTGGCAACTAACGTCATGGCCGTAATACCTTTGTTGGTGCCGAAGTATTTCGAGGAGTAGCGAGTTTTAAAAGTCTCAAGGTGAGTTTCAAATTTTTGCCCATCGGTACTGGCGTGTAGGACGTCTTCTTGGATGTGATAGTGACGGAAAATAGGGAGTGCCGCTACTGCGTTATTGATGATATCACTTGCCTCTTGCAAGGTTTCAGGCCTAATATAATTAGCTTGTATAGTGAATAATTACTCCACAAGAGAGCTTCAGCCATGAATACGCCAGCCGTACGAAAAGGCTTTCAGACGATAAGGGCCTCCATGATCGATCTATTGGGGTCTTGTTTTGAGGATGCGTCAATTGCCATTTCCATGTTCAATCCAATATCCCGTGAACACGAATCCGTCGGCGCCAGTGGATATGATCAAAGCATGCTGGACTTCCTTAATGGTACGTTTATTAATTACGATGAAGATATGGTTTTTTTGAGGTCCAGCAATTTGACCTGTCTCGAATGGAACTCAACCGCTAGGCCCTACCGCGATACACTGTTCGCCAAAGAATATTTTATTCCCAAAGGCTACCATGGCGGTATTACCCAGCTCCTTTTTTCCGAGGAACGCCAATACACAGGCGCCTTGCATATAAATATCAAAACAACCGATTCAGTCAGCCGTGAGGCGCAGCGCTTGATCTCGAACTCGGCTCCCATTCTGGCCAGCGTGACTGATTGGTGGCATGAAATTGTCTCGTTGGAGTGCGAAGCCACTCCGGAGAGCTTCCTTTTTGTCGTCATAAATAAAAAAGTATTTTGTAATCGTGAAGATCCAGTGCGGGTACTTGGAGTAAGAACAGTAGAGAAAATATTGAGAGCTGATAGCGAAAGCCGCATCCCGCATCAGTTCTATATTGAGGATTGCCATGGCAAGCGTTGGTCAATGAAAGCGATGAGGAAAAATGGTGAGCTTTTGTTGTTTGCTCATCCTGGTGTCCTGCCATTCTCGATAACGCCTAGGGAACTCGATATCGCCAGTTGGTTGGTCGGGGGGTTGCAAACTAAGGAAATTGCCCGGGCCTTACAAATTTCTGAGCGCACCGTTGCGCATCATGTCGAAAGTCTGTTGCTCAAGCTGGGCCTGCACAACAGAGTCTCGGCCGCAATTTTTTGTTATCGAAACGGCATTCTTACTCTGCGATGAGCAAAATTAGATTACTTTCGTATGCAGCAGGATTGCTGGCAAAATGGCTGTCATTATCGATTGAGCAACCGTCATGGCGCCCGTAAATTTAGCGATATTGCATCTGAGTACAAACAGCAGGAAAAACAGGAACCACAAGCCCGCCCACGCAAACCAGTTCAAGGCCATCCATGTTTCAAACAGGCTTTGGGAATTCCTCAGCCCTATAACTCCTGCCGGAATGGCAAAGAATGGAACTACCAGCGAAAACCAACCAACTGCAGTCCCATTTACACCGGTAAATTGATTGATGCCAATCCATACGCAGGTTAGGGAGACCAAACCTATATACGCCCCGCCGGAGTAGTCGTATTGGGGCACGCCATGGCCTTGAGCCATAAGTAAAGCCACTATGGTGCTTCCTATGAACCCCGTAAAAAGATTGACGATAGCAATATCCTTTCCTTCCAGTAAGTTGCTTGGGTTCCCCACCGTATCCAGCCATATCCGCATTCCATTAATAAATAATGATATTCCAGCAAAGGTTAAGAAGACGCTAATCATGACTGATCCTTTATTTTATTTTTATTTAAGGAGTTAGAGGGTTCTTCGCTATGCAGTGCACGTCTGGCTGGGATGTCGTAATATTGCAGCCACGGGCGGGCTTCCTCGAAAGCCGCACTTGCGGCAATTACATCTAGGTCAGCCTGCCGATCGCCAATGATTAACATGCCCACCGGTAGTCCATCGATCAAACCCGCCGGAACGCTGGCACTTGGATGTCCGGAAAAGTTGGTCAGGTACGTCATGCACCAGCCGATCAACGGGTTGACCTTTTCACCGTTGATAGCGCTTGGCCCTTCCGTACTGCCATCAGTGGCATTACGCACGGGCATGCAGGCCAACGTGGGCGCCAAAAGCAAATCAAAGCGATCGAAAACTCTGTTCATGCAATCAAAAACCGAAGTCCTCAATATCTGATCTGCACTAATCTGTTGCACGTTTATATCCGCCACCGCATCAATCCATTTCATCAGCGCGTCGGGAATATCTGCGCGATGTTCGCTAAACAGATCAATTCCGTCTTCATGCAATGCATGCATAGAGGCCGCAGTAGGGATAGCCAGCATACGGCACCAAGCATCGCTCATCTGTTCCTGGCTATAGGGTATTCCCAAATCCACAAATTCCACATGCGCACCGAGCTGTGTGAAAACCTGCGCCGTCTTGCTGATCAGATCCTTTATCTCTGGCTGAACCGGGAACACGCCATAGTCCAGTGTCAAGCCGATTTTCTTACCGCGAACCCCTTGGACAAGTGCGGAGGTGAAATCCAGTTTGACCCGTAGTGAATTGGGATCGCGACGATCGAAGCCGTGCAA
The DNA here is from genome assembly GCF_054112845.1 of Acinetobacter sp. NigerLNRRAM0016. Classification (NCBI taxonomy): domain Bacteria; kingdom Pseudomonadati; phylum Pseudomonadota; class Gammaproteobacteria; order Moraxellales; family Moraxellaceae; genus Acinetobacter; species Acinetobacter sp. NigerLNRRAM0016. The sequence continues at coordinate 2,472 of NZ_JBSYVT010000043.1, read as the reverse complement.
TGCATTCATTGCCAATGCCGCATCTTCGACAGTTCGTGTGATGGGCCCTTCATAAATATAAGCTGCCAGATGGAATGCATTCGGGCGGCTGATGAAAGGTATACGTCCTATGGAAGGTTGAAATCCGTAAGTATTGGTCCAGGCCGCTGGAATTCTCACTGACCCGCCAGCATCAGTGCCCCCAGCGATGGGCACAATGCCGTCAGCCACAACCGCCGCGGCTCCGCCCGATGAGCCACCGGCGTTGTAGTCGAGGTTGAATGGGTTGCGCGTCGGCCCGAAGAATTTATTGTCTGTTACCCCGCGAAAACCAAATACCGGACTATTGGTCTGCCCCAACAGCAGACTGTCTTCATTAGACATTTTCAATGGGAAAGTCGACCACGCTCCCTCAGCGCCGCGGAGATGCTTGAGCGCGCTGATGCCGCCCAGCGTAGACGGCCAGCCTGGCTTGGCCGCAAACAAATCCTTCATAAGCGTCGGTACGCCCGCAAGCGCCCCGGTACGTCCTCCATTCATGATGTGCCGCTCAAGCTCTGCCGCTTTTACGCGAGCTTCATCGTAAGCCTTGTATGTAACCGCATTCATGCTGGGATTGCGCTGCTCGATGAGCTCTATAGTTCCTTCAACGACTTCTCGCGGAGAAATCTGTTTGGATTTTACCAATCCAGCGATCTCGGTCGCTGTTTTCCAGTGAACTTGTGAACCTATCATTTAGATCTCCGGCACTTAGGTGCTCATTTTATTTCATTGAAACGCTAGAGCCTTGTTATAGAAAAACCTTATAAGTGAGCTCTATCACAGGTACTTCATCCCTATCGGCATGCTAGCAAAGGAGTTGCCGCTTTGAAAATGGGGTGTTTTGCCTATAGACAGTCTAGAAACTTTGCACGAGCTAGTGAGAATGGGGTGCTAGCCCCTGCTTATGGGCTCCTCTAAAACGCAGATCTGAGTCGAGTCTGCCCCCGACGCTGGCCGAGATGGAGACCGCTTTAACCTATGATGTCGAAGAATTGATGGGCGGCCTGGATTTCGCCCGCATGGCAGGCGAGATTGCCACGCGCCATGGCAAGATCTTGCGCGTTCACCTAGGCCTCAACTCTGCAGGGATGAGCCGCAATGGCCTTGAGATGGGCACGGAGCAGGGCAGGAAAGACTCGCTTGCTCTGGCCTAGCGGGAAGGGCTGGAATGGGTTGGGGTTATGACCCACTTTGCCGTCGAGGATCGTAATCAGGTGCTCATGGGCCCGGTCATCTCCATCGCGCTTACCCCTTATACATTGAGTCCGTTCGCTACTATCCGGTATGTGTCGGGGGCAACACAATGCAGGCATCGTCATAGCTTAGTATCGCCGACTGAAACCGAGCTTCAGCGCCACGTTGTTGTCGATGCCCATCAATGGTCAGGTGCAGAGAAATATGCTTTCTGATGTTGTGCTTGTCTCGCCGTCAGTTACCGCTTACGCCCTATGCTGTGTCTTCGTGGCCGCGGTCGCACGGGGTTTTTCCGGCTTCGGCTTTACCCTTCTGGCCATCATGTCACTTTCGTTCGTATTGCCATTAGCGACTATTGTCCCCGCGATGTTTGTTCTGGAAATCGCTGCCGGTCTGAGACTCTTGCCCTCCCTATGGGGACAAGTGCATTGGCGATCCATTCGAGTGCTGGTCATCAGCTCGATCATGGCGACGCCGGTGGGCGCGTATCTGCTTGTCAACATACCAGCCGAATATGTGAAGTTTGTACTCGCCATCCTGATAATCGCGTGCTGCTTGGTCATGATCACGGGCTACAAGCTACAAAAGATGCCCACGGCCATGCAGACCGCTGCAACAGGTGCAGGGGCAGGGGTGCTCAATGGTTCGCGTGGCCCCGCGATGTCGAAAACCCACGCATGAACCCCCGATCTGTGCCCGATCTGTGCCCAAAGCGGCGCTTGCGCGGCCGCTTCCTACCCGCCAGACTCGCCAAAAAGGGCGGTTGAACTTCCTATACCCATATCCCACTTTAGGTTTGGCAGCACCTTTTCAATCAGGTGGTTGTTTACACCAATCCAGCTATTGGCCAATTGAATATTGGTTTCGTCTACTTTTTTTGATTTTTTAAACAGCTTGGTAAAACCGAGTGCCAAAACAGGGGGACCATGTAAAAACGTGCTTCCTGTAATGACTGAACCAACTGTGAGTCCTTTACTGACTTTTTGCAATAAGGATGCTTTTTTATGAGCAGTAGACATAAATCTAACCTTGAGTGTAGAGATTTAAAAAAATGTTCCAACTATAAACAACGGAAATTGAAATACAATTGTATATTTGAAGATGTTGACATTTTTTATGGATTTACCCATTTTCTGCAATTTTAATCCACTTTATCATAAGTGAAGCATTGGTATTTGGTGTATAAAGTTCTTAAAAACTTTTATTGAAACATATATCTCATGTTTTTAGAAATCCGATAAATTGAAAACAATGGAG
>NZ_JBSYVT010000042.1:0-24862 GCF_054112845.1 Acinetobacter sp. NigerLNRRAM0016 | reverse complement strand
CATCCAATCAATCTAAAAATTTAACACCTAAGCTAAATCATTGTTAATCAACAAGTTTTTATCTGCATCACCGCCGATGGATGTGCATTCTACAGCATTTCAGATCTCTTGCAACACCCTTCGCTAAATTAATTCAAAAAAAACGTTCGCCCGTTCATTTAATCGGCAAAAATGGCTTTTTTTACTGTAAAAACCACTTTTCTGCTTAAATTAACATCAGTATTTACCCGAATAAAAACCTGATCCCGGTAAATCTTCTCTGAATCAATCAGCAACATCTTCAGATTCACCTAAAAACTGCCAGATGTTTGGACTCATTTAAAGGATATAGCCAATCTTCTAAAGTCTCTTCTTCTGTTCAATTCATTCAAAAATCAAAAAGGCAAAGCTTAAACTCACTTTACAGTACACTGAGTCACTTTGAACTGAGTCTGAATCCTTTAAAGTTCTCATCTTTTAAAATTATTGCTTTGCTTTGTTTATTCGTTAGAAGAACAACTCACTCTAATTTTAGGAATAATTGCTTTTCAAGTTATTCATTTACTCAAGTCGAATTGAAACAGTCATCGTGTTGATGCTTACTGCTTTTACATAAATATCGTTAAAGTAATTTACCTCAATTAAAAAAGCAGAGCCTAAGCTCTGCTTTTCACTACCCTGTAGTCTTCTTTAGAATTTCATACTGATTCGCGCCCAATAGTTACGCCCAATATTGTTAAATTGCTCAGTTGCGGCATAACCAAAGCCTGAACTTCCTAATTTATTCAAATGTTCGGCATAATTTTTGTCGAAGACATTATCTACACCAACAGAAAGATCAACGCCTTTTTGCAAGTTATAGGTTCCATTTAAGGATAATGTGCCGAAGCCTTTGCTGTCTTCCACATCATAGCCAATAATATTACCTTCGCGATAACTGGTCCGATCTTGCGCTGCGACCACACGCCACAATAAACCAAGATTATATTTGTCTTGAACATAACGTAAATTAAAACGCCCTTCTAACGGCGCAATTTGCGGTAATGCACGATGATCTGTGGTGTTTTCCCCCCACGCATACATGGCACTGACATCGGCTTGAATCTGATCCGTCAACTGATAGCCAATACCTGCTTCTGCCCCCGCTATGGTCGCATCGACATTACGGCTTTTGGCTTCCAATTTGCCCATAGAACCCGTCGGTGTGTATGCCACCAAGATGTAATCTTGAATCAGCCCTGCATAAACCGAAGCCCATGATTTAAATGCACCCTGTTCATATTGATAGCCTGCATCAAACTGTGTGGTTTTTTCATTGTTTAAATGATCGAAGGTTGACCCTGTTTGATAGTATTGGGTACTGAATAACTCCCAGTAATCTGGCACACGCTCAACATAACCCAAGCCCGCATAGGTTTTCAGCTGATCTGCGAATTGACTTTCAAGGCGGATAAATCCACTCGGTAGCGTTTCTTTACGTTCCGTATCCGTCTTCAGATTATCAATTTGAGTTTGATCAATACGTGTCCCCGTGACCAACTTACTCTGATCACTGAATTGATAGCTTAACTCACCAAAAGCACCATAAGATTCAAATTTCATATTGGTTGCAAAAGGAGAATTCATACTCGGCATGGCATACATAATCATATTGCCGCCATGCTTATTTTGCTGAGAATCAATGCCTGTAATTAAGCTGACTTTATCCCATTCGGAGGTCATCGCTGCACGGGCATTTAAAGTGCGACGGGTCACTTCCATTTCCATCTTGTTGGGTACAGTCATACTCATGCCACCCATACCCCCCATGCTCATGGTGGTCATTGGCGGCGTTCTTAGGCGGAAATTATCCATGACATGATCGTTATAGCTATAGTCCACTTGTGCTTCGACTTGCTTGATCACATCGCTGATATTTTTCTTTTCAACATGTAAACCTAGGCTTTCTCGCGCAAACTTGGAACCATCCATACTTCGCCCAGCATAGACTGCCTCTCCATCACTCTTACCCCCCTTCAGTTCTACCCATGTGTCTGCATTCGGTGTCCAGCCTAAAGCCAAATCAGCATTCCATTTTTCCCAATCCGATGGAACCGTATTGCCGGCTCCATCCTGATAACTATCTGAAACTGAACGATTGGCATTTAAACGCGCGTATTTACTTTCATCCCCTACAGCCGTTTCAATATTCTGATCTAAACGTCCATAGGAACCCAACATCACACTGGCTTGTCCACGATAAGGTTTTGCACTGCTCAATTGCTCAGGCTCACGCTCAAAAAGCACGGTCGCAGCAGAACCTGTATGCGCATATTGTACCGTTTGTGGTCCTTTCACCACGGTAATCTTGTCATAGCTTTCTGGAGAAATATAAGACGCTGGATTATCCATACGACTTGGACATGCACCCAAATTTTCTGTGCCATCGGTCAAGATTTTAATCCGTGAACCAAACATGCCACGGAAAGTCACATCTCCGTTGGCTCCCCCATTTTTAATTTGGTTAAACCCGACAATACTTTGTAAATAGGCAGCACCATCTACCGCAGGAATCGGCTGCGTCGGCTGTTTCGGATCGGCATGCACGATCAAACCATTGGCATCATTGCCTTGCTGAGCTGTCACCACAATCGGGGCCAAAAATTGAGTCGTTTCTACTTCTGAACTTACTGCTGTAGCTGAATAACACGCGACACAAATCGCAGCCGATAAAGGCTGTAAAAAGAATTTTGGCTGAGCCATATCAATCTCTCATAAAACATAAATAACACTGTGCTCAAGTCCCTACGACCCAAGCGAAATAAAGCGGATTTATGCCCAGAGAGGCGGTGCCCGTCCTTGCGGAATCAGAAACAGTTGCTGTAGAACAAACCAGACATGCGCAAAGGCTTTCTGAAAAGCGATTAAACGCACCTGAATACGATCCAGTATTGGCTTTACATCAAGTTCAGGCGGCAAGACCAAATTGCCATATACGGTACAGTACTGACATTGATGATGGGCATCATGATGATCATGCGCAGGTTGCTCTTGATGCTGCATGTGCATATGCGAATGCTGATCAGGTTGCGCAACTGAAGTATGCACGGTGTGTGCCGTTGGAGAAGAGAGTAATAATGCACGCGTAATGGTTTCACAGACCGGAGCAACTTGGTATTGCTTCGGTAGCAAAGGCTGTAAAAAAACAGCAATCTGTAAAAAAACTGCGACACATGCCAGCAGCAAACCACCACGGAAAAGCAAAAAAATCATCCTGCAATTTGTGCGGTGCCAGTATAACAAAACCCAATCGAAATTGGGTTCATACTTAATGATGATTTTAAATGGAAAATTATCCGCGCTTGACCGCCACTTTCTCTTTTTGGCGTTGACGCGTCACTTTTTCCACTTTTTCGCGTGCACGTTGGCGCTTGAGTGGCGATAAATAATCGACAAATAACTTGCCGTTTAAGTGATCCATTTCATGCTGAATACAAACAGCGAGAAGTTCGTCTGCTTCCATTGTAAAGGATTGACCTTCAAGGTTAATTGCCTCAATTTTTACACGTGACGGACGCTCAACTTTGTCGTATATTTGAGGCACTGATAAACAGCCTTCTTCATAGGGCTGGGTTTCTTCAGTCAATGGGGTAATTTTGGGGTTAATGAACACCATGGGCTGATCTTTATGTTCAGAAAGATCCATTACGATTAACTGAATATGACGGTCGACTTGTGTAGCGGCTAAACCAATGCCTGGGGCTTCATACATGGTTTCAAACATATCTGCAGCTAACTGACGAATTTCATCAGTAACTTCTTCGACTGGTTGTGCAATGGTACGAAGACGGGGATCGGGGAAACTTAAAATAGGTAATAAGGCCATAAACGTCCTCACTTATGCCATTGATCAAAAAACCAAATGAAGGAATGCTTCATCAAAAAAATGTGTGTAATATCGTTATTATAACGTAAATTACATACATAATTTTAGGAATTATGATAATGAAAAAGGTTTTGAAGGGCATGCCATCTTTTAGTGCCTTGGGGTTTAAACAGCAATTGCTGGCGCTGACTGTCGGTTTGGCAATCAGTGTTGGTTCTATCGCAGTGGTCGAAGCTGCACCAGCACGTAACATTAATCCTCCCTCTTTAAAAGCGGGTGCTCCACAGGTTTATGTGGTGAAAAAGGGCGATACCCTTTGGGATATTTCTGGAAAATTCTTAGACAAGCCTTGGCGCTGGCCTGAAATTTGGGCCAGCAACCGTCACGTGAAAAATCCACATTGGATTTTCCCGGGTGACAAGCTGCTCCTGTGTAGCTACCAAGGCAAACCATTGATTGGTAAAGACGAAGGTGACGGCTGTGATGGCATTATCCGTCGTTATGCTGGCGGCACCAAACTGCAACCGCAGGTTCGCGTCGAATCCTTAAATAACGCGATTCCTGTGATTCCATTAGACAATATTAAGCAGTGGTTAGAACATTCCACCATTATTGCACCTGAATCGATTGCCAATACGCCTTATGTATTGGGCACAGCAGATCAACGCGTACTTGCAGGTAAAGGACAAACCATTTATGCCCGTGGCAATGGTTTAGAAGTAGGTCAACAATATGCAGTCTATCGTGAAGGCGACCCGTACACCATGTTGAATGCCAAAGGCAAAAAATACGATGCAGGGCTTGAGCTAAATCAGGTTGCTACGGGTGTTGCTGTGGCAAGTGAAAACGACATTACCACGATTGAGTTAACCGACAGCTTTAACGCAGAAGTCCGTCGTGGTGATCGTGTCTTGCCTGTCTATGATCCAATGCTCCCGACCCTGTTCTATCCAACTATGGCTGAAGATGTTGCCGCAGGTGGACAAATTGTGCGTGTGATGGGTTCAATTGGCACGGCAGCTAAAAACAGTGTGGTCACCATTGACCGCGGTAATCTTGAAGGTGTTCAAGTCGGTCACGTGTTTAGCATCAACCAAAAAGGTGAACAGGTTCGAGACCCGAAAACCAAAGAGATAGTGCAATTGCCAGGGCAAAAAATTGGTAACTTGATGGTGTTCAAGACTTTTGATCATTTTAGTTATGCTTATGTACTCGATAGCTCATTACCAATCAAAATCGGTGCTTACATTCAACCGCCACTAATGGACGATTAATTCGGAGCACCACATGCTGAAACCATTATCACAAGTGCAAATGGACACCATTACCTTGTGGTATTTGGTTCAGCACTCTTTGAGTAGTTTCTATAAACTCGAACAGCACTTTGGCAGCATTCACAATGCTGTTCAGCCTGAAAACATGCCGCTTTGGTCGGGCCTCGGTTTACATAAAAACCATCTTCAACGCGCACAGCAATTTTACACACCTGCCGAACAACACAAATTCCAAAATATCCTTCAAGAGATTCAGCAGCATTCGGACTTTGTCTTAAGTTATCACGATCCAGAATATCCACGACAACTGCTTCCCTACAGCGATAAACCACCCATCTTGTTTGGACAAGGTCAATTGGCTCAATTGATGCAACCGCAAATTGCCATCGTTGGCAGCCGCAAACCTAGTCCACATGGTCGACAAATTGCCTACGATTTTTCTTATTATTTAAGTGAAAAAGGTTTTGTGATTAGCAGCGGTTTGGCGCAAGGCATTGATGAAGCCGCCCATCAAGGGGCTTTACCGCATCAACGGACACTGGCGGTCATGGGCACTGGATTAGATCAAACCTATCCCGCACAACACCAACAACTGCGACAACAGATTGTGCAGCAATCAGGCACAATCATTACCGAATTTCTCCCCCACACACCACCCCTTCAGCATCATTTCCCGCGACGCAATCGAATTGTCAGCGCCCTTTCTTTAGGCGTGATTGTCGCGGAAGCCAGTCTGAACAGTGGCTCGATCATTACGGCCAAACTGGCAGCTGAACAGGGTAAATTAGTGTTTGCCATCCCTGGACATATTTATAGTGAATTTCATCAGGGCTGCCATCAATTGATTCGCGAAGGAGCTATTCTGGTTGATCATCCTGAACAAGTGCTGGAAGACCTTGCCTTGCCAACCCAGTGGCAAGCACAGCAGCAATCCCTTGTTGAGTCAACTAAATCCACCCTCAACGCAAAACCTGAAATCCCTGAACATTTGATGCCGCTATATAATCAGCTGGACTGGACAGGCGCTGCTTTAGATCATTTGGCCATCCACTTGCAGCAAGATGCCGCAACATTGACCGCACAGTTGATGGAATTAGAGCTTTTAGGTTTATGTATGCAACAATCTGGGGTGTATTTGCGTTGTCGTCCTATTCAATAAGGTTCAGAATAAGCCTTTGCTCAAAATAGGACACGAACATGATTACCACCTCTGTTGCTGAAGCTGCCGAAAGTTTAAAACACGGACATGTCTTGGCATACCCGACAGAGGCTGTTTGGGGTTTAGGTTGTGATCCTTATAATGAAGCGGCATTTAATGAAATTTTAAAGCTGAAGCAACGCCCGATTGAAAAAGGCGTCATTCTATTGGCTGGACATATTAGTCAGGTAGAGCATTTACTGGCAGGACTGACGCCAGCAATGCGTGATACCGTAATCGCCTCTTGGAGTAATCGTAGCCCCACTGAACGCGCGACCACATGGTTGCTTCCCACCAGCGACGACATTCCTGTCTGGATTAAGGGCAATCACCCGAAAGTGGCCATCCGTGTTACCACCCATCCTTTATGTGTCGCACTATGCAATGCCTTTAATGGTTTTATCGTTTCAACCAGTGCCAATCCTGCTGGACTCGAACCTGCCCGCTCCCTACAAGAAGCAAGCAAGTATTTCAGTCAGCAACCAGATTATTTAAATGGTGATCTAGGCTTGAGCCAAGAGCCGAGTCGTATTCTAGATGCTGAAACAGGACAGATCATTCGTGCCTAATCATCGGCTTCTGCAGGAAATTTTAGACAAAAAAAAAGCTCAATCAAATAGGTTGATTGAGCATAAAAAGGATGTGTGTTAATCACATCCAGAGGGTTCGAAAATCTTGCTGAATGTCAGAATTAAAGCATTGTTAAGAAATACTTAACTGATCATTCTTGATGTGAACATTATCTAACATTCCAAATAAAAACACAAATACATTATTTAATGCATACTTTTGCTTAAATCCATGATTAAAATGTGAAATTTATTCAAAAAGTCAAACTATCCTCCTATTTTTAAAATATTTTTAAATAAATAATCATTTGACAGTATACTTTTTTACACTTATAACTGGTGGTTTAGTCCAAAAAAAATATTTTCACTTCGACACCTGTTTGTCTATTTATTAATCGCATTTAGCGATTCATCAACGCCTAGCTCCTGCTTTTTTGATTTCATCTGTGCCATCGCAATACCTGCAATAATGATGATTCCACCAATGCTATGGTGAATGGTCCAAGCCTCATGCAACCAAAAATAAGCCAAAATCGCCGTAAAAATCGGCATCAAGTTCATAAAAATACTGGTGCGATTGGGACCTAAACGCTGTACCGCCAACATCCACACCCAAGGGGCAATTAAAGAAGCAAATAAACCTGCGTAGAACACGCTGGCACTATTCTGCATATCTAAGCGGTCGACACCCAACCACAACACAAAGGGCAAATGATAAATAAGGGAAAATCCGATCTGCACATAAAGGCTAATCATCAGCGGAACTTTAAGTTGCCATTTTTTCAGGAACACACCATAAAAGGCATAAAAGAATACGGCAATCACCATCAACAGATCGCCCCAATGCCCACCCAAATGGAGCAATGTCGCAAGGTTGCCTTGTGCAATCACATACATCAAACCCAGAAATGAAACCAGACTACCTAAAATGGCAAATCGATTCGGAATTTCCTTGAGGATAATGATGGACACGAAGATGGTAAAGATTGGAATAAAGGCATTGATAATGCCCATATTGGTGGCGGTGGTGTAATGTGCTGCACTATACGCCAGCCCCTGATAAAGCAGCATGCCAAAGGCGCTTAAGACCGCAAACTGTTTCCAATGCTGTATCACCAATTGACGCTGTTGCCAGACTTTAGGCAGCATTACAGGGGTCAACACTATAAATGCCACCAGCCAGCGATAAAAGCTGATGCTCACAGGCGAAATATAATCCGCAACATAGCGTGTGACTGCAATATTCAATGACCAAATGAAAACTGCAATCAATGGCAACAGTACCGCCAATTTCACCCATCTATTTTGCTGCATTTGCTTACTCATCTTCGCTGATCAGATACTGCTATTGTGCTAAAAGTCTGAAATAATAAAAATAAGGTTTTTCAGACATTGATACGGTAAAAATCAACCATGCAGCAGCATCAACCTCCCCTATCCAAATGGATCGAAGTGCATGAATATTTTTATGAACACAATGATGAAATTGCTGCCCACTCCTGTATTTGGGGAGATTTCAATTTTAGCTTAAATGGAATTTTAGATTATGAAATTGAAGGAACACATTATTTATCACCGCCCAACTATGGGCTGTGGATTCCCGCACACACCGCGCATGCCTGTTTTGCCCGTGAATTAAAAACCACCCACTATATTTGTATCCATTTGCATCCTGAACTGTGCAAGCTGTTTCCTAGCCAAACCAAAACTGTAGAGATTAGTTCTTTTCTACGCCATCTTATTAAAGAAGTCTTACGCCAACAAAGTTCAACACCCTCCACGGAATACCAACATTTACTCGATGTACTCCTAGACCAGCTTCGTACAGCGCCAGCCTATGAACACTACCTGCCGCAAACGCAACATGCCGTGTTAAAACCGATCTTGCAGCAACTGTGCAATCCAGAATATTTTGCCTTGAGCCTGCAACAGCTACTCCATAACATTCACCTGACCGAAAGACATTTGTTACGCTTGAGCCAACAAGAGCTGCAACTGAGTTTGGCAGAATGGCGTAATCGCGCCAAAATTTTGTATGCCATGGAACAACTTCATGCAGGATCGAGCGTGAAAAAGCTGGCTTATGATCTAGGCTATCAACACAGTTCCAGTTTTATTGAGTTCTTTAAACGTTATACAGGACAAACCCCTGCTCAAATCCGTGAAGCCTAAGCCTGCAACGGTATCTTTTTCGATTCAAGTACAGGATTCAACTTGCAGTTCTAGCTAATTCTCGTTACAACATGGAAACCCAATAAAAAATCAATGGATCTGTATATGAGCCAGTCTGTTTACGACATTCCTGTAAAAACCATCCAAGGTCAAGACGTGACCTTGAATCAATATCAAGGCAAAGTGCTGCTGATAGTGAATGTGGCATCTAAATGCGGTTTAACTCCACAATATGAAGGTTTAGAAAAACTGTATCAGCAACAGAAAGATCAAGGTTTAGAAATCTTGGGCTTCCCTGCCAATAATTTCTTGGCGCAAGAACCAGGCAGCGATAGTGAAATTCAAGAATTCTGTTCAGTGAACTACAAGATTGATTTCCCGCTCTTTTCCAAAATCTCGGTAGCGGGTGAAGACAAACACCCTTTATACCAAACCTTAATCAACGCCATTCCAGAACGTATTGGTGAAGGTCCTTGGTGGAAAGATTTAGTCGATTATGGCTTAACCCCGAATGAACCACCTGAAGTTCTGTGGAACTTTGAGAAATTTTTGGTGAATAAACAAGGACAAATCGTGGCGCGTTTTGCACCTGACATTACCGCAGAAGACCCACGCCTTGTCGATGCGATTCAAGCAGAATTGCAGAAATAAGATGATAAGCACATTATCAGAAAGTGAGAATCTTGCTTTCTGATATTGTTTAGTCAATCTACTTAATTCCTCCATAGTTTTAATATTATTACAACATTAAATTCAAACCAACTCAGTCACTTACTGCTTTAATAACAGCATCAGAACAAGTTAGATCGCATTGAAGGTAGATTATGAATCGTTTAGTACAAGCTGTGGTTTTCTCATTATCAACAGCATTAGTGGCAGCACCAGCTTTCGCTGCACCACAAAACTCGCAAGATCATAAACAACATGCAACTCAAAACCACAATGATGCGAACCATAAAGACATGCATAACGACGCTTCAAGTCATCATGCACAAGATCAACACAAAGCTTCAAATAACAAAGCGAGCAACAACAAATCAACTCGCCCATCAGCTGCTTGGAAACCAGGTAACCCAGTTCCAACACAATACCGTGGTAAAAGCTATCAAGTTGACCACACCAAAAATAAAAAGTTAAACAAGCCAGGTAAAAATGAGCAATGGATCAAAGTAAATGGTGACTATGTATTAACCAACGTGTTAAACCATAACATCATTAAAATCGTTCCAGGCATGTAAGCGCCTTGAATGAAAAAGAGTGCATTTTGCACTCTTTTTTTATGCACGCGATCTTTTTGTTGTTACTTTGCAGCCTGACTTTAGAAAGTAAAAGGTGCGTTCTATAATCCTTTTACCCTGATATAACGCTAGATTGAGATTGTTCAAGATTATGAAAAAAATTCTGCAAGGTGCCTTACTTCCTTTTGCCATTTTCGCTGCGGGATTAAGTTTAATTGGCTGCAATCAGGCTACAGAACATACAGAAGCCGCAGCAAACACTGCAGATGCTGAAGAAATATTTGCATCAAGTCCAGATCAGGCAGGCACAGAATTAAAAAGTGGCAATATGTTGTATGTGGTCAGTGATGTTGCAGACATGCAATTAAAAGCGGGTAACTATGTGCAGCAGCTTAAAGACACACAAACAGCATTAGAACAAGCTCTGGCAGATAAAGATCAGCAGGCGCTACAAAGCTCTGTGAATGCCTTACATCAGCAACTCACCGACTTTAACCGTGCATTAAGCAGTCTGGATTTAAAAAGTCAGGAAATTGAATCCATTCGAGAAAAAATCATGAGCACCAATCAACAGGTACTAGATTTACCCTATTTGAATGGCAAGGTCGACCTTCAAACCGTCGATTTAGCGAAAATTGAACAACAGATCTCGCTTCTACAATCCGAAATGCTGACCCTTGCGAAAATGCTATTATTAAAACCAGATTCAGCGGCAAGTCAAAGCTAAAGTTAATATAAAAAGATCAATTCTGATGACTTCAACAGAATTGATCCGCGATAGCTGTCAAAGTTTAAAATCAATCACAATTCGCCCATCAATTTTGCCCTGCTCCATGCGTTCGAAAATATCATTAATATTTTCCAAAGGCTCAACATGAATATGGGCCTTCACTTTGCCACGCGCAGCGATATCCAGTGCTTCCTTCAAGTCCAAGCGCGTTCCTACGATTGATCCACGGACGGTAATACCATCCAGCACCATATCAAAAATCGAAAGATCGAATTTTCCTGGAGGCAGACCATTTAGCACCATCGTTCCGCCTCGTCGTACAATAGACACCGCTTGTTCAAATGCTTTCGGAGAAACAGCGGTGACCAGCACACCATGACAGCCATCTCCCGTGGCTTTCAGCACTTCATCTTTCACATTCACTTTTAGGGCATTAATGCCCACATCGGCACCCAGCTGTTTTGCCAAATCTAACTTTGTATCGTCCACATCAATGGCAACCACATTAAACCCCATGGTTTTCGCATATTGAATGGCGACATGCCCTAAGCCACCAATACCTGAGATGGCGACCCAATCCCCTGTTTTGGCTTCGGTCATTTTTAAGCCTTTATAGACCGTTACTCCTGCACATAAAATCGGCGCAATTTCTAACAGATCAACACCCGCTGGAATCACACCGACATAATCGCCATCGGCTAGACAATATTCCGCGAAACTACCATTCACCGAATAGCCAGAATTTTGTTGTTGTTTACACAGCGTTTCCCAGCCTGCATAACAATGATCGCAATGTCCACAGGCGGAATATAGCCAAGGAATTCCCACCAGATCACCCACATGCAGATGGTCAATACCTTCCCCAATTTCCACAACTTCACCCACCCCTTCATGACCCGGGATAAAAGGCAAGCTCGGTTTAATCGGCCAATCGCCATGCATGGCATGCAAATCGGTATGACACACACCCGTTGCAATCATTTTCACCAGCACTTTACCCGCACTGATTTTAGGAATTTCGACTTGTTGAATTTGTAAGGGTTGATTGAATGCAGTGACGACTGCGGCTTTCATTGTATTTGCCATTTTCATTCTCCATGTACTCAAATTGAGTCAAGTTCTTATGTCGTACCCTCATTTATGAGTAACATAGAAACTGAAGATGAAAGGTAAGTGTTTGGTATGTTTTTTGATCGGATTGTTGCTAAAAATCAGTCTACACCTACCAACGCATGATTGAACGAGCACACAGTTCAGAAATCCATCTATTAGTGATTTTGCGCACGCCAATGTAAAAAAGCATTTTGCATCGCCGCTTTCACCTCTTCGGAAACCTGATGCTGCTCTAGATAACTGAAATCACCACGATAAACCGCATCAATAATACTCTTGGTCAGATGATGAATACTGTCACAGCCTTGTTGCCAATAGTTCTGTGTTTGTTGCTGCGTCAGTGCCAACTCCCAACACGACACCACCGAACTCATATCGACAGCTATGGCGAGATAGAGCTGCTGATCATCCTGATAGAGTTCCCAAAAATGTGGAGCATGTTCTATGAGCTGCATGAGATCGACTCGAGTTTAAGCAATACAATTTTATAGCATAAAAAAAGCCACCTTTCGGTGGCTTTTTCAATCTTAAACCAGCAATTACATTGCGCGGTTTTTGATTTTGCGGATAGTTTCAAGCTGAGCCGCAGTTTCTGCCAAAGCAGCTAACGCAGCAGCCGAGTCCAAATCGCTCTTTTGATTTGCTAACAATTGTTCAGCGTGTTTACGCGCTTCCAAAATTGCAGCTTCATCTAAGTTGTCAGCACGGATTGCTGTATCTGCAAGTACCGTAACAACGTGCGGTTGAACTTCTAACACACCACCAGATACATAGACGATCTCTTCTGTACCGTTTTCCAAAATCACGCGAATCGCGCCAGGTTGGAGTAAAGTTACAAGTGGCGCGTGACCAGGCATAATACCCAACTCACCACCTGCACCTTTAGCGATTAGCATGCTGATCGTGCCAGAGTAAATTGACTCTTTAACACTTACCACATCACATTGCATAGTCGACATGAGATGATCTCCTTAAATTAGAGTTTCTCAGCTTTAGCAATCGCTTCGTCAATACCGCCAACCATGTAGAACGCTTGTTCTGGAAGGTGGTCGTATTCACCAGCCAAGATACCTTTAAAGCCACGAATCGTTTCTTTAAGAGGTACATATTTACCAGGAGCACCAGTAAATACTTCAGCTACGTGGAACGGTTGAGAGAAGAAACGTTGGATTTTACGCGCACGGTAAACAGTCAACTTATCTTCTTCAGACAATTCGTCCATACCCAAGATCGCGATAATGTCTTTCAATTCTTTATAACGTTGAAGAACGTTTTGAACTGAACGAGCAATACCGTAGTGCTCTTGACCAACTACTAATGGGTCTAACTGACGTGAAGTAGAGTCAAGTGGGTCGATCGCAGGGTAAATACCTTGAGAAGCGATGTCACGGCTTAATACAACAGTTGCATCTAAGTGAGCAAACGTTGTCGCAGGCGATGGATCTGTTAAGTCATCGGCAGGTACGTATACCGCTTGGATAGACGTAATCGAACCAGACTTAGTCGATGTAATACGCTCTTGAAGAACACCCATCTCTTCTGCAAGCGTTGGTTGGTAACCTACTGCAGATGGCATACGACCTAGAAGTGCTGATACTTCAGTACCTGCTAGTGTATAACGGTAGATGTTGTCTACGAACAATAATACGTCACGGCCTTTACCGTTTTCGTCTTTCTCGTCACGGAAGTATTCAGCCATAGTCAAGCCAGTTAACGCTACGCGTAAACGGTTACCTGGTGGCTCGTTCATCTGACCGTAAACCATTGCTACTTTGTCAAGAACGTTAGAATCTTTCATCTCGTGGTAGAAGTCGTTACCTTCACGAGTACGCTCACCAACACCAGCGAATACAGATAAACCTGAGTGCGCTTTAGCGATGTTGTTGATCAACTCCATCATGTTAACGGTTTTACCAACACCCGCACCACCAAACAGACCAACTTTACCACCTTTCGCGAACGGGCATAGTAAGTCAATGACTTTAATACCAGTTTCTAGAAGGTCAGTAGAACCAGCTTGTTCAGCATAAGAAGGCGCTGCACGGTGAATTGCCCAAGTAGTATCAGTTGCTACTGGACCAGCTTCATCGATAGGGCGACCAAGAACGTCCATGATACGGCCAAGCGTGCCCGTACCTACTGGAACAGAAATCGGTGCATTTGTGTTAGTTACGTTCAAACCACGTTTAAGACCTTCAGTAGATCCCATCGCAATTGTACGTACAACACCGTCACCAAGTTGTTGCTGAACTTCTAAAGTAGTTTCAGTGCCATCAACATGGAGAGCGTCATAGATCTTAGGAACGCTGTTACGTTCAAACTCGACGTCGATAACCGCGCCGATGATCTGAATGATACGACCGCTACTCATTGCTGTCTCCTCAATTCAAACTAATAATGTTAAACGGCAGCGGCACCGCCAACGATCTCGGAAATTTCCTGAGTAATCGCGGCTTGACGCAGCTTGTTGTAAATGAGTTGTAGGCTTTTGATCAAGTCGCCTGCGTTGTCAGTTGCAGCTTTCATTGCAACCATACGAGCAGATTGCTCACACGCGATGTTTTCAATCACGCCTTGATAAACCATAGACTCGATATAGCGAACCAATAAACCGTTTAGCAATTCTTCTGCTTCAGGTTCATAGATATAGTCCCAACCGTATTGACGATTGAGGCTGTCGCTTTCTTGCGCTGGAGCAAGTGGAACAAGTTGTTCAACTTGAGGCTTCTGCGTCATTGCGTTAACGAAACCATTTGACACTAAATAGATGCGATCGAGTTCGCCCTTGTCAAATGCGTCAAGCATAACTTGCACAGAACCTGTCAACTGTTCAAGAGTCGGTGCATCACCGATCTGAGTCGTTGCTCCAAGCACTTTACCGCCGTAGTTTTTAAAAAACGAAACCGCTTTTTGACCAATTAAAGCAAATTGAACTTCAATTGACTGCTCTTGCTGTTCCTGTACATGCTTAGCAACTTTTTTGAACAAGTTAATGTTCAAACCGCCAGCAAGACCACGATCTGAAGAAATCACGATATAGCCAACGCGCTTCACAGGGCGTTCAACCATATAACGGTGTTTATATTCAGGATTCGCTTGAACTAAATGAGCAATTACACGGTGCATATTTTCGGCATACGGACGGCCTGCAGCCATGCGCTCTTGCGCACGACGCATTTTCGAAGCAGCTACCATCTGCATCGCACGCGTAATTTTCTGCGTCGACTTGATACTAGCTACTTTGGCGCGAATTTCTTTTAAATTTGCCATACGCTTAACCTAGTATTCGAAAGCCCTTTCGAGCTTTCGAAGGTTGATCCGTGAACCAAACTTTAGACTAAACAGCTAATGCTGAATTAGTAAGTTTGAGTCGCTTTGAATTTCTCAATACCTGCTTTAAATTCAGCTTCGATGTCTTTGTTGAAATCACCAGTAGCATCGATGTTTTGCATTAACGCAGCATGTTCAGAACGGAAGTAAGCAATTAACGCAGTATCAAAGTCTACGATTTTCTTCACTTCAACGTCAGTCATGTAACCTTCGTTAGATGCATAAACTGAAACAGCTTGGTCAGCAATTGAGTAAGGAGCATATTGTTTTTGCTTCATTAACTCAGTTACACGTTGACCGTGTTCAAGTTGTTTACGCGTTGCTTCGTCAAGGTCAGAAGCGAACTGAGCAAACGCAGCCAATTCACGGTATTGTGCAAGAGCGGTACGGATACCACCTGACAATTTTTTGATGATCTTAGTTTGCGCAGCACCACCAACACGAGATACCGAAATACCTGCGTTTACAGCAGGACGGATACCAGAGTTGAATAATGAAGTTTCTAAGAAGATCTGACCGTCAGTAATCGAAATTACGTTGGTTGGTACGAATGCAGATACGTCACCCGCTTGAGTTTCAATAATCGGTAATGCAGTTAATGAACCAGTTTGGCCTTTAACTTCACCTTTAGTGAATTGCTCAACGTAGTCAGCAGAAACGCGCGAAGCACGCTCAAGAAGACGAGAGTGAAGATAGAATACGTCACCTGGATAAGCTTCACGACCTGGTGGACGACGTAACAATAATGAAATTTGACGGTAAGCAACAGCTTGCTTAGACAAATCATCATAAATAATCAGTGCATCTTCACCGCGATCACGGAAGTATTCACCCATTGTACAGCCCGAGTACGGAGCTAAGTACTGCATCGCAGCTGGATCAGCAGCAGCAGCAGCAACAACAGTTGTATACGCCATAGCGCCAGTTTCTTCTAGCTTGCGCACAACGTTAGCGATAGTCGATTGTTTTTGACCAATAGCTACGTATACACATTTAATGCCAGAGTTCTTCTGAGCGATGATCGCATCGATCGCCATAGCTGTTTTACCAGTTTGGCGGTCACCAATGATCAACTCACGTTGACCACGACCAACAGGAATCATTGTATCAACTGATTTATAACCAGTTTGTACAGGTTGGTCTACTGATTGACGCCAAATTACGCCTGGTGCTACTTTTTCAACAGCATCAGTAAGTTTTGCATCAATAGGGCCTTTACCATCAATTGGGTTACCCAAAGCGTCTACGACACGGCCAAGAAGTTCAGGACCAACTGGAACTTCTAATACACGACCTGTGCAACGCGCTTTTTGACCTTCTTGAAGGCTTAAGTAGTTACCTAAAACAACGGCACCCACTGAATCCTGTTCTAGGTTCAGTGCCATACCAAATAAGCCGCCGTCGAATTCGATCATTTCACCGTACATTGCATCAGCAAGGCCGTGAATGCGCACAATACCGTCGGATACCATAACAATGGTACCTTCGTTTTTAGCGGTCGCGCTGGTGTCCAGATCGCCGATACGCTGTTTAATGAGCGCACTGATCTCGGATGGATTCAGTTGTTGCATTGCGCTATACCTCAATCTTTTAATAGTTCAGTCTTTTTGCGGTTAAGCAAGAAGACGAGTCCGCATTTTTTCAAGCTTGTTAAGCGCAGAATCATCTATCACTTGGTCGCCTGCACGAATAACCACACCAGCAATAAGCTCTGGTTTAACTTCTACAGTTACATTTACTGCTGCTTCGAATTTTTTCTCTAATGCATGTGCAAGTAATTGTTCTTGAACAGAAGACATTGGGAATGCAGATTCAATCACTACATCCACAGTGTTGTTATTCTGTGATTTGAGCTGTTCGTATTCTGCAGCAATCTCAGGAAGAAGAACCAAACGATCGTTTTCAGCAAGCAATGTCAAAAAGTTTGACACTGCTGCAGTTTGGTCTTCGCCTAATACTTTTGCGAAAATACTGACCTGCTCAGCAGGAGTAAGCTCAGGGCGATTTAAATAAGCTGAAAATGCTTCGTCTTGTACCGCAGCACTAAGCACTTGTAATGCAGTTGACCAGTTGTCAGTTGCATTTTGCTCAGATGCGTAAGCAAATGCTGCTTTTGCGTATGGGCGAGCCAACGTCAAGAGTTCAGCCATATTCCGCCTCGCTTAAAGTTTAGCAGCCAGCTGAGTAAGCATGGCATTGTGAGCTTCTGCATCAACTTGCTGGTTAAGGATTTTCTCCGCACCAGTAACTGCCAAGGCAGCAACTTGTTGACGTAATTCTTCGCGAGCAGAATTGATTTCTGTATCAACAGCTTCTTTCGCTTGTTGACGAATACGCTCACCTTCAGCAGCAGCTTGAGTACGAGCTTCTTCTACCAATTGCGCACCGCGGCGGTTCGCTTGTTCGATCAATTGAGCCGCTTGTGCTTTAGCTGCGTCTAATTCTGCCTTAACTTGTGCTTGCGCATCAGCAAGGTCAGCTTTAGCTTTTTCAGCAGCATTTAAGCCATCAGCGATTTTACGCTGACGCTCACTAATCGCATTGATTAGTGGTGGCCATACAAACTTCATGCAGAATGCGACGAAAATCGCAAATGCAATCGCTTGGCCAATCAATGTGAGGTTGATATTCATTGCTATTCCTCAATAGTTTAATTTAGGAATTAAGCTGATTAACCTACAAATGGATTAGCGAAGATGAAGAACAAGCCAATACCAACACCGATCATAGGCACAGCATCAAGAAGACCCGCGATTAAGAACATACGAGTTTGAAGTTGTGGAGCCAATTCTGGTTGACGAGCAACAGCTTCAAGGAAGCGACCGCCTAAAAGACCAAAACCAATCGCAGTACCTAAAGCACCGAAAGCGATCAAGATAGCAGATGCAATTGCAACTAGACCTAAAGTGAGTTCCATGATAATTCCTCAGAGGTTAGGTTTATACCAAATTAAAGTAAAAAATTTTAAGCCCAACCATCCGGTGATAGTTAGGCAATACCATTAATGTTTTTCGCTTGCCATGCTCAAGTATACGATAGTCAGCATCATGAAAATGAATGCTTGTAGCGTAATAACAAGAATGTGGAAGATCGCCCAAGGCACAGACAACGCCCACTGGATCCAGAACGGTAGTAACGCGATCAAGATGAAGATTAACTCACCCGCATACATGTTACCGAATAGTCGTAGAGCCAATGAAATTGGTCGTGCAAGGAAAGTTACTAATTCCAGAATTAAGTTCACAGGAATAAGCAACGCTTTTGCAACTGGATTACTTGGATTAAATGGGTTAAGTGCCAACTCACCAACGAAACCGCCAACACCTTTTTCACGGATGCTGTAGAACAAGATAAGCACAAATACAGATAAAGACATACCAAGGGTAATGTTAGGATCTGTAGATGGAACGATCTTGAAGTATACGTGGTGTGGGTCCATACCAAATACGCTTGCGCCAACGTGCTGAGCTACATAAGGAATCCAGTCAACAGGAATCAAATCCATCAAGTTCATGAGGAAAATCCACACGAAGATGGTTAAAGCTAGCGGAGCGATTAAGCGTGATTTGCCATGGAAAGTGTCACGGACACTTGAGTCAACAAACTCAATGATCATTTCGATTGCAGACTGGAACTTGGTAGGAACACCAGAGTTTGCAGCTTTCGCTACGATCCAGAATAACAAGCAGAAAATAACACCAAGGCCGATTGACCAACCCATTGAATCCAAGTGAATAGCAGTGAACCCCATCTGTTGAGCTTCAGCACCGTTCTCAGCCAATTTCCACGTACCGTCTGGCATTTTGCCATAGGTCATATTGGTCAAGTGATGCTTGATATACTCGGTCGAAGTAAGGGCATGTTCTTCAGCAGCCATAAATCACACCTGGTCAATGTCAAATACAAATAGAGTAAGCGAATATCGCATGCTGCGTGATATCTCGCTTATCTCCAAAAAAACTTTTCAATTTAGCTGCGCTTAAACTCGTTTTTGTAGACGTGACACCCAAAAAGGAGCGACCCACGACATGCTTTGAACGAGGATAAAACCACAAAACAACGCCGCCGGAGATAACGGTTTGACATTGCTTAAAATTAAAATAAATCCGACGATCACAATCGCAAACTTGCCCATCATCCCGCGGTACATATTTGAAAGTACCTGTTTAGATGCTCTCGCTCCTGCAGCTCGAAACGACTGCCACGAAAAATAACAGCTGGCGAGCCAACATACGCCTGCACCAAGTGCGGCACTTAAAGCTGCCGTTGCATCCTTCACAAGCCACGCCAACAAGGCTGACACAGGAATCATAAATGCTTGTAAGATGACTAATGCTTTCGCTAATCGTCGGTCAATCAAGCGACTAGTTCGGCTCATTATTTATCCACTCACAGCATAAATGCTTGACAAGTTTAGCTGATGATCGTTTTTAATCGCAGGCATTATAGAGTTACACCCCTGAACATGCAATCATTTCCCGACCTAAGTCGAGTTTTTTTCAATACAATAAATGTCTAGCAGTTGATTAAATATTGATTATTTTCGCTTCATTGGCGTGCAGTTAATACACAATTTTTGACTTGTTGCGCCAAATCGGACCATGCTGAGATAAAGTTATTTTCCGCATTTAAGCTTTCATCAACGGCTTGAAACACAATAGGCTGTAGTTTTTGATACTGATTGGCACTGGCATGCCCCTCTGCCAATAAGCACATTTTCTTTTGTCCACGATGATCATTCAGATATTTGATTTGTGCGAGTGTTGGCGCAATATGTGGATCATCAGTCATCGATCCTGCCAGCTTTAAATGTAACGGGCGTTCCAAATACTGATAGGCATCGTGATACGACCAATAAGGTTGTGCAGCAGTTTGAGTTTGAAACTTTTGCGCGGTCGCAAACATCTGCTTGGCAAACGTCTGAGCATTGTGCCAGTACTTATCACGATACTGCGGTTGTTGCTGCGAACGGAGTGCCGCAATAAAGAAGCCAATCCGTACTGCATTATTCGGGTCCAGCCACACATGGGTATCTACCGTATTGGCTAAAGGTGCACCTCGCGTACTGCGTTGCGGCAAAGTTTTAACCAAACCAGAAGATAAAATGGAGACCGCTTTCGGGTTATTGTGCAACAACTTATCCAGTGGCGCTTCGTGTGCTTTCCCCAGCCAAATGACCAAACCAGCATCCTGAATGGCTTTACGATGCGCTGGTGTCAATGACACATCATGCCCCGTCTGGTTTTCCAGCAACAAGACGGGTTGTTCAACACCCTTCGTCACTTCCTGTGCAATCAAATATAAAGGATGGGTAGACACCACCAGACTCTGTGTCCAACCAACAGTACTTAAAATAGACAGCAAACAAAATGCGAAGATACGGGACATGATTGAACAACACTAAATTTCATCAAGTGTTATAATATAACAATTCAACAAAAATACCTACGTCTAATCGTAACTTAAAGCGGTTCATGTTAAAATTTAATGTCGTTTATTCTATTCCAAGCCCGTACTGAGGTTGCTATGAGCTTATGTTCGCATGAACACCACAATGCATTACATGGCGTACATGATCATCATAATGTCGCAACACGCCTTGCTGAAGCAGAAAGTCTCTGTGCCGCCACAGGAGCACGCTTAACTCCGCTCCGTAAAGAAGTGCTCGAACTGATTTTGACGGCACATGGCCCAATGGGGGCATATGATTTATTGGCAAAAATTAAAAGTGCATCTGACCGCCCTGCTGCCCCGCCAACCGTATATCGCACGCTCGACTTTTTATTAGAAAAGGGACTCATTCATCGCCTGACCTCGATTAATGCCTATATTCCATGTTGTCATCCGCGTGAAGGTCATCAAGCGGCATTTTTAATCTGTACCGAATGTCATGTCGTCAAAGAAGCTTCTTCGGAAGGACTATTACAACAACTCGATGCCCTTG
This sequence comes from Acinetobacter sp. NigerLNRRAM0016, assembly GCF_054112845.1. Lineage (NCBI taxonomy): Bacteria > Pseudomonadati > Pseudomonadota > Gammaproteobacteria > Moraxellales > Moraxellaceae > Acinetobacter > Acinetobacter sp. NigerLNRRAM0016. The sequence continues at coordinate 3,450 of NZ_JBSYVT010000042.1, read as the reverse complement.
CTGCTTCCGACCATTTTACCGCCCAACACAGCATTATTGAGATTTCTGGAAAATGTCAGAATTGCAGCCAAGCGCATTAAACACTCCGACACTAATTGCACTTGAACAGATTAGTGTCCGCATAGATGAACGCGATATTCTCAAGCAGATCGATTTTGCCCTCCATGAACGTGAAATTGTCACTTTAATTGGTCCGAATGGTGCAGGAAAATCTACGCTGATTAAAGTGCTGCTTGGGATTCTCAAACCCAACGCAGGTCGAGTCTTCTCTGCGCGCAAACTCAAGTTCTCCTATGTGCCCCAGAAGTTCAACCCTTCACACAGTCTTCCTTTACGTGTGAAAGACCTGCTTGAACTTGAACCCTGCCCAGCACACATTAAACAAGAAATCATTCAAGATACAGGTATTGCCAAACTGCAAGATTCGAAAGTACAACAACTTTCAGGCGGTGAACGACAACGCGTCTTACTGGCCCGTGCCCTACTGCGTCAACCTGATATTTTAGTACTGGATGAGCCAATGCAAGGTCTCGACATCCAGTCCGAGGCTGAGTTGTATGACTATGTGCGCAGCCTGCCGGAAAAATATCACTGTGCGGTACTGATGGTGTCACATGACCTACAATGGGTGATGCAAGGCACACAACGCGTAGTTTGCCTCAATAAACATATTTGTTGTAGCGGCTTGCCTGAAAATATTCAGCAGCATCCAGAATACCAAGCGATTTTTGGCACTAACCGCGTGCTCTATCAACATCATCATGATCATTGTGCGCATGGGGATAGTGCCACCGCTTGCCAACATGATCCTCGTCCACACATTCACCCTGAACCGGAAGCCTAATAGATGTTGGAATGGTTAGATCTGCTATTACCTGCTTGGATCATGGGAACCTTATTGGTATTTTTAACCGCCCCTTTGGGCTGCTTAATGTTGTGGCGTCGCATGTCATTCTTTGCCGATACCATGGCACACGGCACGTTGTTGGGCGTAGCAATAGCGGGTGCTCTCAGCTTACCGTTCTGGATGGGCGTCACCTTGCTGGCATTTATGCTGGTCGCCATTTTATGGGTGCTGCATGATCCACGTTTACCCAACGATGCTTTATTGGCACTCTGCTCTGCCACCCTGCTCTGCGCTGGTTTGATGCTGATTCAACATTTACCTGCTCTACGACCAGAGCTCCTCAGCTATTTATTTGGCGACTTACTCACCATTGCTTGGACTGATCTCCCAATCTTTGCCATTGTGATTGCGCTTGCGCTGGTGGTCTTATTTAAATACTGGAAAGCCCAGATTCAAATTGCGATTGACCCCGACATTGCCATCAGTGAGGGTGTGAATGCGAAATGGCAACGTCTGGTATTTATGTTGCTTTTGGCCGTGTTTACAGTACTGGCCTTACGCGCAGTCGGTTCATTGTTGATGGGTGCACTGTTGGTGATTCCCGCGTTAACCGCTCGCCTACTCGCACACTCACCCAAACAAATGGTGATTTGGGCTTTTATTACAGCACAATTTGGTGTCAGTGTCGGTTTATGGTCAAGTGCCGCACTGAATACCCCAACTGGTTTAAGCATTGTCCTGTGCATGGCACTGGTATTTGCTGTCATTTTCGGGGTACAAAAGGTCAGAAAACTGGCTTAATTCAGCACCATCTATATGCTTCAGACTGAAGCGTATTTATTGATGCACCAAACTCAGCAACCCTGCAGCACAACTAAATAACACAGCAAAAGTACGGTTCATGTATTTTTGCTGTTTAGGCGATTTCAGTAGTTTCAACACTTTTGCCGCTAAACCTGTATATCCCGCCATCACAATCAAATCAATACTGATCATGGTCACCGCCATGACCCCATACTGAATCCATTGCGGTTGAGATAAATCTAAAAACTGTGGCAGAACTGCCAATAAAAATACGATTGCCTTTGGATTACTCATATTGACCAAAAAGCCATACACGATGAGTTTCGGAATTGATTTAGTGGCTTGCTGTTCCTGTTGAATCTCGATGGACTGCACTGGCGCTTTCCATTGCAGATAAGCCAAATACAATAAATAGCCGACGCCAAACCACTTCACCACGAGAAATGCCCAAGGCGTGGTTGCAAAAAGTACCCCTACCCCTGCCGCCACAATGCCAATTTGCAGCAGTAATGCCAGCTGCAAACCGAGTGCATTCCAGTAGCCACGACGAAATCCATAGTTTAAGCCACTCGACATGGATGCAATTGCACCTGCACCAGGCGAAATGCTAATGACCCAGCATGCCAACATAAATGCTACCCAAACTTGAAAAGACATCACTGCACCACCTCTGAAAGACGGGTCATTATATGACTTTTCACACGTTAAATGTGCTGAGAAATTCTCACCCAAGAATAATGCACATTGGGCTATTCAGCCCCGCATCGTTCAGGCACAATAAACCCAGCCACGCATTGAATAAAAATCAAAGGAGCTATAAATGACCGCACAATCAGTAATTTTACCCTTACCTTCAGATCATGCCCGTTTCATCGTATTGCGTTTAAAAGATTTAAGCCTGCCAGAACTGAAAGAAAAGATTGAAGATTTACTGAATACACGTGATCGTTTAATGACTCAACACCCCAATGCAGAAATCAAAACTGCGGTGGCCTTCGGTCCTGAACTTTGGGCACAACTCTATCCGCAATCTCCTGAAGGATTCAAACATCTTGACCCGATTCAAGGGGCTTTTGAAATGCCAGCCGTACCAGCAGATGTGCTGATTCATATTGCCTCGCAACGCAGTGATATCTGCTTCACTCTTAGCCAAGCTTTCTTTAATGATATTCAGGATAAAGTTGAAGTTTTGGATGAGCGCGTGTGTTTCCGTTATTTTGATGGTCGTGATTTAACGGGTTTTATTGATGGTACTGAGAACCCGCAATTCCCAGATGACCGTGCCGAAACTGCGCTACTCGGTGCTGATGCTGGGATTTTTAAAGATGGTTCATTTATTTTTGCGCAACGCTATGTGCATGATTTAGAAAAATGGAAACGCCTGAAAGTAGATGCACAAGAAAGTGTTATAGGTCGATCAAAACTTGAAAGCATTGAAATGGATGATGATGTAAAACCAGAAAATGCGCATATTGCGCGTGTTGTGATTGAAGATGATGAAGGTGAAGAAATGGAAATTCTGCGTCACTCTTTACCGTATGGCGATGGTAAAGGTGAGCAAGGACTGTTCTTCATTGCGTATACCAAGAACCTTGCCATTATTGATGACATGTTAGAACATATGTTTGGCACCACAGGTGATGGCATTCATGACCGCTTACTGCATTTCGTAACTGCCGTAGATGGTGCTTACTTCTTTGCTCCGAGTGAGGAGTTGTTGGAAAAGGTTTTGGAAGATTAACTAAAATAATGAATAAGCAGCTTGTTGCTGCTTATTCAATTTAGAAGCTAGGTTAATA
>NZ_JBSYVT010000041.1:0-25336 GCF_054112845.1 Acinetobacter sp. NigerLNRRAM0016 | reverse complement strand
CAAAATATTTGGGAAGCACTGAAAGAAGTTAATGAAGTGTATGATTGTTCTTATGTAGAGGCAAAAAATATTTTTGAGAGATACTTTAAAGAAATTGATGTTCCAACTTTGTTAAATGATTTATTTGATAGATCAATTATAGGAAATGTTAATGCTACAACAGGGCATATAAAGTTTGTATATAGAATTTCTAAAAAAGAAGCCACTAATTATCAACTAAATGAAAAAGAGTGTGTAAAAGTACATTCAGGTGTTAAAGTTTATTTAGATAGAAGATAATTATAAAAACCCGCTCTAAAGCGGGTTTTCTTTTGAAATTAGATCAGCTTAACCAATGAAATTAGATCAGCTTAACCAATCAATTTTTTCATCAATTCATTGACTTGCGCAGGGTTAGCTTTGCCTTTTGCAGCTTTCATCACTTGACCGACAAGACCGTTAAAGGCTTTCTCTTTACCAGACTTGTATTCTTCAACCATCTTCTCATTGGCTGCAAGCACGTCTTTAATAATTGCTTCAATCGCGCCTGTATCAGTTTCTTGCTTCAAGCCCTTTTCAGCAATAATGGCATCGGCAGTTTTGCCTTCTTCCCACATAAAGCCAAATACTTGCTTCGCGATTTTGCCGTTAATGGTGTTGTCCACAATACGTGCGATCATGCCACCCAATTGTTCAGCCGAAACAGGGGAATCCGCCAACTCTAAGCCTGCTTTGTTTAAAGCACCCGAGAATTCGCCCATCACCCAGTTTGCCGACACTTTACCTTGAGCCGAACCGCCAGCAGCCTGAACAACGGCTTCATAAAACTCAGACATTTCACGTGTTAGCGTTAACACGTGCGCATCGTACTCAGTCACACCAAAGTCAGCTACAAAGCGCTCACGACGCGCCGCAGGTAACTCAGGCATGGTCGCTTTGATTGCTTCGATTTGTGCATCTGGAATAATCACAGGCAACAAGTCTGGGTCTGGGAAGTAGCGGTAATCGTTCGCTTCTTCTTTGGAACGCATTGAACGCGTTTCCATCTTCACAGGGTCGAACAAACGGGTTTCTTGATCAACCGTGCCATCCCATTCCAAAATTTCCATTTGGCGTTCAATTTCAACATTGATCGCTTGTTCGATGAAACGGAATGAGTTGAGGTTTTTTAATTCACAGCGCGTACCAAAAGGCTGACCCGGACGACGTAAAGACACGTTACAGTCGGCACGGAACGAACCTTCTGCCATGTTACCGTCAGAAATGCCTAACCAACGTACCAGTGTGTGAATCGCTTTAATGTAGGCAACGGCTTCTTCCACCGAACGCATGTCTGGTTCAGACACGATTTCAAGTAAAGGTGTACCTGCACGGTTCAAGTCGATACCCGACATGCCTTCAAACTGATCGTGAATTGATTTACCTGCATCTTCTTCTAGATGGGCACGGGTCACGCCAATACGTTTGGTCGTACCATCTTCAAGTTGAATGTCGATATGCCCCAAGCCCACAATCGGGTTGTCCATCTGGCTAATTTGATAGCCTTTTGGTGAGTCAGGGTAGAAGTAGTTTTTACGTGCAAACACAGAGGCTTGGTCGATGTAAGCATCAATCCCCAAACCAAAACGAATTGCCAAATCTACCACTTGTTTGTTTAAAACTGGCAGCACACCCGGCATCGCCAAATCAACAAGGCTGGCTTGGGTATTTGGGTCTTGACCAAATTCAGTCGAAGAACCCGAGAAAATTTTAGATTTGGTTGCAAGCTGAGTATGAATCTCAATCCCGATAACGACTTCCCAACCGTCAATCAATTTCAACTTTTGAGCTTCAGCCATTATGCATTCTCCTCAGCAATTGCCGCACGTTGGGTGTGGAAGTCTGTCACTTGTTGATACTGATGCACCACAGACAATAATTGTGATTCAGACCAGTAGTTACCAATCAACTGTAAGCCAACTGGTAAGTTGTCTTGGTCAAAGCCAACAGGGGCATTGATGGCTGGTAAGCCTGCCAAGTTCACTGCGATGGTGTAGATGTCGCCCAAGTACATTTCTACTGGGTCTAACGATGCACCAATGCGGTAAGCCGTGGTCGGCGCAGAAGGAGCAGCAATTACATCAACCGTTTCAAAAGCTTTTAAAAAGTCTTGCTGGATTAAACGACGAACTTTCTGTGCTTTTACATAGTAAGCATCGTAATAACCCGCAGATAACGCATATGTACCAATCAGGATACGACGTTGCACTTCTGGACCAAAACCTTCAGAACGTGAACGCTTATACAGGTCTAAAATATCGGTCGGGTTTTCACAGCGGTAGCCATAACGCACGCCATCAAAACGAGATAAGTTAGAAGATGCTTCAGCAGGGGCAATCAAATAATAAGTCGGAACATAAGCTTCAGTCATGTTGAGTTCAATCTCAACCAAAGTCGCGCCCATTTCTTCCAGCTTCTTCAAAGATTCTTCAACGCGTGCTTTCACAGCAGCGTCTAGACCCGCCACATTAAAGTATTGCTTTGGAATACCAATGCGTAAGCCTTTTACAGGCGTTGCATTCAGGTTCGCAACGTAGTCATCAACTTCTTTCACTATAGAGGTTGAATCTTTGGCATCGTGACCTGCCATCACATTCATCAGGTAAGCACAGTCTTCTGCCGAACGTGCCATTGGACCGCCTTGATCAAGTGATGATGCATAAGCAATCATCCCGAAACGCGATACACGACCATACGTTGGTTTTAAACCGGTTAAACCACAGAATGATGCAGGCTGGCGAATCGAACCACCAGTATCTGTACCGGTTGCAAACGGAGCAAGATCAGCGGCAACCACAGCCGCAGAACCACCCGAAGAACCACCCGGTACGTGATCAAGTGCCCACGGGTTTTTGGTCGCACCGTAGTAAGACGACTCGGAAGTTGAACCCATGGCAAATTCGTCCATGTTCACTTTACCTAAAGTCACCAGACCTGCTGCTTTACCTTTGGCAACCACCGTGGCGTCATAAGGAGAGACAAAGTTGTCCAACATTTTAGAACCCGCAGAGGTTTTAATACCTTGGGTACAAAAAATGTCTTTATGTGCAATCGGCACACCCGTCAACACAGAGGCTTGACCCGCTTGACGCAGTGCGTCAGCCGTATCTGCTTGTGCCAAGGCTTGCTCAGCTGTCACGGTGATATAGGAATTGACGCGCGTATCAATTTTTTCGATACGTTTTAAATAATGTGCAGTCAGTTCGCGAGAAGAGAATTGAGCTTGTGCCAAACCCTCAGCAAGTTCACGAATCGATAAGCGATGTAAATCGGTCATGAGAAATAATTCTTTACGTTTAATTTAAAAAAAATGCTTAACTGAGCGGAAATTATTCAATTACGCGAGGTACAAGGTACAAGCCTGCTTCAACAGCAGGTGCAACAGCTTGATATTCTTCACGATGGTTCTGCTCAGTTACCACGTCTTCACGTAACGGCTGTGGATTGTCAAAAGGGCTCTTCAATGGCTCAACACCCTCGGTGTCGATGCCTTTTAGGGTTTCCATCATGCCTAAAATTTTATTTAAACTTTGAGCATATTCAGCAGATTGCGTATCATCTAGCGACAATCGAGCAAGATTGGCGATTGCTGAAACTGTTTGTGCATTTAAATCTGCTGAATGCTGTGCATCCGATGTAGACATAACATCACCTAATTCAGTATCAAAAAATTTCAAAATATCGTGCGTTATAATAAGCGATTGACTTGTTCAAAGCATCACATTTAGTTAAAGTTGCCACCTTGCGTCCACATATAGTAAAACTGAGAACGACCCCGTGATTCTAAAACGACTAATTGGCTTGTTTTCGCCAGATCTCGCCATTGATTTAGGTACAGCAAATACACTTATCTATGCACCAGGACGAGGCATTATATTAAATGAACCAACAGTTGTGGCGATTCGTCACAGTGGTTCACAAAAAATTGTTGCCGCTGTTGGTCTTGATGCGAAGCAAATGCTTGGTCGTACTCCGGCGAACATCTCTGCAATTCGCCCAATGAAAGACGGTGTCATTGCTGATTTTGAAGTGACTGAAACCATGCTCAACCAATTTATTGGTAAAGTGCATGAAAAGCGCTTATTCCCACCTGCGCCGCGTGTTGTGGTGTGTGTGCCTTGCAAATCGACTTTGGTTGAGCGTCGTGCCATTCGTGAAGCTGTATTCAATGCAGGCGCGCGCGATGTACGTTTAATTGAAGAGCCAATGGCTGCTGCAATTGGTGCGGGCTTACCTGTAGAGCAAGCATGCGGTTCGATGGTGGTCGATGTGGGTGGTGGTACAACTGAAATTGCCATTATTTCATTGCAAGGTTGTGTCTATGCAGACTCTTTACGCGTGGGTGGCGATGTATTTGATGAACAAATCATTAATTACGTTCGTAAAGCACATGGCTGCGTGATTGGTGAAACCACTGCTGAAAATATCAAAAAAGAAGTAGGCATGGCTTTACCAGACGAAAATGGTAAAACTTTAGAGATTGAAGTTCGTGGTCGTAACTTGGCAGAAGGTGTGCCACGTGCCATCACTGTGACTTCAGACGAAATTACGCAAGCGATTTCTGATCCGTTACAAAGCATTGTTTCTGCAGTGAAATCTGCATTGGAACAAACTCCACCAGAATTATCTTCAGATATTGCAGAGCGCGGTATTGTGTTGACGGGTGGTGGTGCATTGCTACGTAATTTAGACAAATTATTGGCTCAGGAAACTGGATTGCCAGTGGTTGTTGCGGAAGATCCTTTAACTTGCGTTACACGTGGTGGCGGTAAAGTTTTAGAATTCTTTGATAATCCAAATCACGACATGTTGTTTGTTGGTTAATTAAGGATTTGGCTGTGCAAACAAATTTGTTTTCTAGGCAGCCCCCATCATTTCGCTCATTTATCATTGCGGTTGTAACATGTTTGGTGGTGCTGTTTTTTAACTGGCGCTTACCTCATGTGATACAGCCTGCAAGAGATGTCCTGTACGCGGCATATAACCCGATTTATGCTTTGGCGAGCTATCCAGTCTTGTCCAGCGAATGGCTAAGTCAGCAAACCAAGTCAGAAGCACAATTACGTCGTGAAAACACGGCTATGCAGGCAGAACTGTTGCAAGCGCAAGTACGTTTGCAAAAGCTGTCAGAGCTTTCTGCGGAAAATACCCGTTTACGTGGTTTGCTGGATACACCGTTAATCATTGATGGTCGTATGGAAATTGCGGAAGTGATTGGTACCGATGCGGATCCACTGCGCCATATTATTGTCATTAACCGTGGTTCGACCAATAATTTAAAAGTTGGACAAACGGTTCTGGATGATAAAGGCATCATGGGGCAGATCATCAATGTCTATCCGCACAGTAGCCGTGTCATGTTGCTTTCCGATAAAGACCATTCTTTATCGGTACGCCTCGAATATACAGGCATGCGTGCCATTGTTTCGGGTACTGGTGATTTGGGGCATCTGAAGATGGAATACGTGCCAACCAGTGCCAATATAAAGGTGGGTGAAAAAGTGTATAGCTCAGGTTTAGGGGCACATTTCCCAGCAGGATATTTGGTCGGTACTGTGTCTAAAGTCAGCCGACATACGACAGGGGAATTTGCACAGATTGATGTGGTGCCTGCTGCGCAGTTAGCCAGCGGACATCATGTGGTGGTGCTGTTCTCCGATTCATTGGCGATGGAGCAACCACATGCCAATCGCTAAGTTACGTCAAGAAAAGCGCAAAGATCCGCTATTTCCAATCATCTTTTCGGTGATTGCAGCATCGGTGCTCATGGTTTATCCACTGGCTTATACCGCTTCAGGCTGGCGTCCATTGTTTATGATGATGGTGATGCTATTCTGGGTATTGTGTCAGCCGACATGGTGTGGCGTTTGGTTTGCCTTCGGCACAGGTATTTTTGTCGATATGCTGATGGATGCACCCCTAGGTCTAAATGCTTTGTGTTTTGTGGTGATTAGCTTCGTGGCGCGCTTTCTGATTCGTGAACGTCGTGTACTGACCTTTGCCAATCTGTGGGTGATTGCTGCACTGGCCATTTTAGCTTACCTGTTCATGATGTGGGTGGCGCAGATTATGGGTGGCATTCAGTTCTCCTTTGCCCGACATTGGCAGCCACTACTCACCAGTATTTTGGTGTGGCCACTGGTTTGTTTTGTGCTGAAAAGATGGCGCGTTTAGTTCTCGCTTCTAGTTCCCCCCGTCGACGTGAGCTGCTACAGCAGCTCGGTCTAGACTTCTCAATTTATAGCCCTGATATTGATGAATCTGTGCTTCAGGATGAAACTGCATCCGAATATGTGCAGCGCTTGGCTTGTGAAAAAGCCGCAGCCGTGCAACAACATTTCCCCGATGCCGTGATTATTGCCGCAGACACCAGTTTAAGTGTCGATGGCGAGATTTTGGGCAAGCCAGAATCCAAAGCGCATGCCTTTGAAATGTGGCAAAAAATATCAGGCAGAAGACATGATGTATTTTCTGGTGTTTGTGTACGCACATCCGCGCAAATTTCAAGTATAGTGGTTTGTACCCAAGTCGAATTTCAAGTATTAAGCCTGAAAGATATGGAAGACTATTGGGCAACAGGGGAACCCGAAGGGAAAGCGGGAGCCTATGCCATTCAAGGGCTTGCTTCGCGTTATATCCCCCGTATTGAAGGCAGTTATACCAACGTGGTTGGTTTGCCGTTACATGAGACAGTCGAATTATTCAAAGCCATTAAGGTCCTAAATTAATGGCGAAACAAAAATTTTTATAATGTTTTGAGTCTTATTATGTCTGACGAGTTACTGATTAATGTCACACCTATGGAGTGTCGTGTGGCGTTAATCCAAAATGGTACGGTCAACGAACTATATGTTGAACGCACTGTAAAACGGGGTTTGGTAGGCAATATTTATAAAGGCAAAGTGGTTCGTGTTTTGCCAGGGATGCAGGCGGCTTTTGTCGATATTGGCTTGTCGCGTACTGCATTTTTACATATCAATGATATGGTCTGGCCACGAAACCAGCCGATTCCGAATGTATTTGAGTTACTCCAGCCGGGGCAAATTCTGACCGTACAAGTCATGAAGGATATGCTTGGAACCAAAGGGGCGCGACTCAGTACCGACCTTTCTATCCCTTCGCGTTATTTGGTGCTGATGCCATTCGGTAATCATATTGGTGTTTCACAACGCATTGAATCTGAAGAAGAACGTGATCGTTTACGCTCTATCATCGAGAAAATTCAAGCACAGCATGAATTGCCAGGTTCAGTCATTGTCCGTACTGCTGCGGAAGGCATTGATGAAGCGTCTATTGCACAAGATATGGCTTACCTCGCCAAGTTGTGGGAATACATTCAGCGCAAACAAAAAAGCATTGCGGTGCCTTCATTGATTTTTGAAGAGCTTCCATTGCCGCAACGCATCATTCGTGATTTGGCCAATGAAAATACCTCAAAAATTTATGTCGATTCTCGCGAGATTCATGCGAAATTGCAGGAATTTGTGCAAGAGTTTGTCCCGAATATTCAAAATCGTTTGATTCATTATCCAGGTGAACGTCCGATTTTTGACTTATACAATGTCGAAGAAGATATTCAAAAAGCCTTACAAACCCGGGTTGCTTTAAAGTCGGGTGGTTATCTCATGATTGACCAGACCGAAGCCATGACCACAATTGATGTCAATACAGGCTCATATGTTGGTGGCAGAACACTGGAAGATACGGTGTTTAAAACCAATATGGAAGCGACACAGGTGATTGCACGCCAGTTACGTTTACGTAATTTGGGCGGCATTATCATTATCGATTTCATTGACATGCAAGAAGCTCAGCATCGTGAAGAGGTGATGAGCCAGTTTGATCGGATGCTGGAACGTGATCATGCCAAGACCAAAATTACTCAGGTGTCTGAGCTGGGTTTGGTTGAAATGACGCGTAAGCGCACGCGCGAGTCATTAGAACACTTATTATGTGAATCATGCCCAACTTGTCAGGGACGTGGTTATGTGAAAACTGCAGAGACGGTATGTTACGAAATCTTTCGAGAAATCTTACGATATACCCGTGCATTTGAATCACAGAGTGGCTTTACTGTCGTTGCACATCCATCCGTGATTGATCGCCTATTGACCGCAGAAGCCCCAGCAGTGGCGGATTTGGAGCATTTTATTAATCGTGTCATTAAATTTCAGGTGGAAAATTTATATACGCAAGAGCAATACGATATCATTCTGAGCTGAAATTGTAACAGGATATCGTTAAACACTTGTTACAACTGAAATTTTACTTTCGAGCTGGTTTTTTCAATACTACTCATACCAAGTAGCCAAACTAAATGAATCCTGATGAGAGCATTTAGTCTTAGCAAGAAGAGGTGTGATATGGGCATGAGTGAAAAAATTATTAAACAAGGTATCAAGCACGTGCTAGATAACAAAACCGTGCATACAGGTTATATCGTTGACGAACAGGGTAAAGAAACCCAAATTACAACAGCCATGATTCGTTCGGTGTGCCATCAGTTACTGAAACAGTGTCGCAGTATTAAAGCTTAAGGGGCTCATGTGAAGCCCCTTATTTTATTCTACTCAATTCTTGTCATTTGTTTCAGCGGTTAACTTACCGCTTTCAACTTTGGGTTTTTCACCCCAACAATACTTTCAAAGCGTTGAATTTCTTCTTCTAAATGTGTCAATAAGTTCTGCATTTTCGGCAGGGCAACACGACATGCGGTCAAACCGACTTCAAGCTTATCTAAATAACTGGTCATGGTGATATTCAGGGCTTGTCCATCCAGAACGATCGAGGCTGGATAAAGCGCATCTAACTTCGCACCATTCCAATACAAGGGTTCACGCGGTCCAGGCACATTGGAAATCACCAAGTTAAATGCCTGACGTTTTGGCATCAGTCCAGATGCAATGTTTAAACCTGCTGCTGTATAAACAAACGCGCTGTAATTCATAATCTGACTAGAATTCATGCGTTTAAAGCGCTCTTTGGCATTTAAAACACTACGACGAATGACTTGTAGGCGCTCAAGCGGATCTTCTTTATTCGTAGCTAAGTTCGCCAGAATCATGGTAATGCGGTTAGACACTTCCGAATCATCATCACGAATCGAAGCGGGGATCATTGCAATCAACGGTTTCTTCGGTAAGGCATTTTGACTCAGTAAATACTCGCGTAATGCACCCGAGCAGATCGCAAGTACCACATCATTAATGGTGACACTGAGTGAGGTTGCAATATGGCGCAGACGGTCAAACTCAAATGATTGTGCTGCAAAGCGACGAGAAGAGCTGACTCGTTGATTCAAAATACTGCTAGGTGCCTGAAAGCTTGAAACATAATCGGGATTTCGTCCCATGTCATTCATCACGGTTTTAGACAGTTCACGCATCACAATTGGTGTTGCTTCGACTTGCTGTATCAAACCACCGAAGATTTTTTTCATGCGGCTAGCTTTCGGTTCTTTGAGTCGTTTGGCACGTGGTCCTTCTACACACCATGGTGGCACGATGCTTTTCGCATTTGGATCATGGGACAATGATTTTTCAACCAGACGCATGCCTGCAATACCATCCACCATGGCATGATGGATTTTAAAGTACATGGCAAAGCGATTGCCTTCAATGCCTTCAATAATATGGCAGGTCCAGAGTGGTTTCGCACGGTCAATTAGGGCACTGTGTTCTTGAGAAATATAGGTGAGTAACTCACGAATTCGACCAGGATGCGGCAGTGCGATATGGCGGAAGTGATGATCGAGATCAAATTCTTCATCTTCATCCCACAATAATCCATTCAGTTTGTTATTGAAGGGTGGAACTGGATTACATTTAGAATTACGGATATCTGCGACAAGGTCTTGGATGAAGGTCTCTGGTGCATTATCGGGAATTTGAAAGAGGAATAGTCCCCCAACATGCATGGGTTGTTGCCGTTTCTCTAAAGACAGAAAAATAAAGTCTATCGGATGTAATGGGCGCATAATTTTGATTGCCTCACTGCAATTTCTTTGGGCAACTCCTATCTGAGTCGCCTTGTTAGAATTATCAAACTTGATTTGAGTATAGCTTCTTTTACTTACAATAGTTATGGGTTTATTGGCTGAATCTAGCGAAAAAAAAGCCACTGTAGATTCAGTGACTTTTTCTTGACAAATAATTATTTTAAATTGCCAGCGTGTAAACCACATTCTTTGTGAGTGGCTTCTTCCCACCACCAGCGACCTTCACGTTCATGCTGGTTCGGCAATACCGGGCGAGTACACGGTTCGCAACCAATTGAAATAAAACCACGTTCGTGCAATGGGTTGTATGGAATTTCCATCATGCGAATATAGTTCCAGACATCTGCACTGGACCAGTTCGCCAAAGGATTGTACTTAATTAACTGTTTACCTGGACCAGAAAAACCGACATCAGATTGAACTACAGGGATTTCAGTACGTGTGCCTGGGCTTTGGTCTTTACGTTGACCGGTAATCCAGCCATCCAAGGTCGCCAGTTTTTTGCGTAAAGGTTGGACTTTACGAATACCACAGCATTCTTTATGGTCATCTTGATAGAAACTGAATAAGCCTTTTTCATTAACCAGTGCTTGCACGGCTTCGGATTCAGGGAAGCAAATTTCAATATTGATGTTGTAATGTTTACGTACAGTTTCAATAAATTGATACGTTTCTGGATGTAAACGTCCTGTGTCTAAGCTGAAAACACGGAAAGGCTTGCCCAGATTGGCAGCCATATCAATAAGGACAACATCTTCTGCACCTGAAAAAGAAATGGCAATTTCACCTTCTTGATTCAGGGCAAGTTCCAAGATTTCACTTGGAGATTTATCTGCATATTCAGATGCAAGCGCATCAATATGATCGACAGTAGGGATAGCAGTCATGAGAGTTCCTGGCTATAGGCTTGGATACTTCAAAACCTATATTAAAAGATTTTAAAAATATTCTAATTGAATTGAATATTTCTACTTAGCATTAAAAAATAAATGCTTATGAAAAAAATAGATTTAAAAAACAGCAGCTACAGAATCATAAGTTGATGCTATTATAGTCCAAATTTTTTTCATAGACAGTTGAGGGTAATCATGGAAGTCGTTTGTCTTGATTTAGAGGGTGTGTTAGTTCCAGAAATTTGGATCAACTTTGCAAAAAAAACTGGGATTAAAGAACTAGAAGCGACAACACGTGATATTCCTGACTACGATGTGTTGATGACGCAACGTCTGAATTTGTTAAAGCAACATAATTTGGGTTTAGATGATATCCAAGAAGTGATTGCAGAAATGGGTCCATTCCCAGGTGCAAAAGAATTTGTGGAATGGGTGAGCACACATTTCCAATTGATTATTCTTTCAGATACGTTCTATGAGTTTGCACATCCACTCATGAAGCAATTGGGCTGGCCAACGATTTTCTGTCATAAGTTGGAGACAGATGAAAAAGGCATGATTTCAGCGTATAAATTACGTCAACCTGATCAAAAACGTCAGGCAGTAAAAGCACTTCATGGCTTGAATTTCCGTGTGATTGCGGCAGGTGATTCTTATAATGACACCACAATGCTGGGTGAAGCTGATCATGGTTTCTTGTTTGATGCACCAGAAAATGTGATTGCTGAATTTCCACAATTCCCACCAATCAACGGCTATGCAGCATTAAAAGAAGCGATTCGTAACGCATCTGTACGTGATATTCCAGCTTAAATAATATTCAATAAAAAAGACGGACTGATGAGTCCGTCTTTTTTTATATAAATTCTAGGTTTTAGAATTTGTAGCCGACATTTAAACCATAGGCGATGGCATTGTTGTCAGTAAATGTTCCTGCTTCCGAATGAGCACCCGTAACGGCATCAGCATCACCTAACCAGTAATATTTCACGCCTGCACCGATGAAATAATTTTCTGCAGGCGAGAAGCGTACACCAGTTCCCACACTCCAGAAGCCTTCTGTTGGACCCAGTGTCGTCACAGGATTACCTGCACCAGAGTCCCAACCTACAGAGATATTAGAACTCCAGCGATCACTGAATTTACGTCCCAAACCAACAGTTGCAGAAATTTGGTCATCTTTATAGTCAATCAGGTTAAAGCCATTCGGTTTGTTGGCTACAAGTCCAGCCTGCCCTAGTACTTGAGAAAGTTTGCCAAAGTTTGCCAAAGTTATACGGTTGAACTTTGAAGTTTGACCAGTCTACCCAGCGTACATTGGCAAATGCCACAGTATTTGCCATGATGCCTGTTTGAAAATCGACATTAACCGATTGTGGTGTAGTTAATTCAGTTTCACCACTTGAGGCATTTAATGCAGTCATCACACCATCAAGTGTTGCATTTCCAGTTAAACCTGCAAGCCCAAAATGCTCATAAGCATTCATTTTATGTTTAATTTCAGCGCGATAAGTTACGGATGCTTTTAACGCGATTTCAGGGATTTGATAAGCAACCCCCGCCAACCAGCCTACAGACTCATCTTCACCTGTTCGAAAATCATAACCATTGAGGACGCTATAGGTTGTACCACGAAGTAAAACTGTGCCATCTACCGTTTGATATACGGCACCTGCATATAAGTTCCAGTTTTCATTCGGTTGATAACCCATTAATAAATTTAAGTTTTGGGTATCAACAACTACCGATGTACCCCCTTGGAATGGTAATGCACGATTCTCTACAAAACCGCTATCTCCAGAATATTCGGCATCTGCACCATAAGGTTGATCATAGATTAAACCAACAGAGAAATGCTCAGTGGCTTGGACTTTCAAAGCGGCATGAGGGAAGTAATAGTCTCCAGCCATGTCACCCGTATGATTCCCATCCTTATCTTTGCCTGAAACATTTGGATCTAATACAGAAATACCTACTTCAAAGTAGTTTTCTGGCTGCAGGAAAGCTGCAATGGATTGACCAGAACGGTCAAGACCCGCGGCAAATGTTGATGTAGTAGGAATAAGACTGAGTAAAATTGCTTTTTTGAGGACGCTAAGCTTCATGGATATTTTCCCTGATATCGCTTTGTAACTAAAAGTTAAGGGAAGGTAACATAATTTAAAAAAGAGTAAATGCACTACGCTGTTCAATGATTGAACTAAGTCATGCACAAAAAGGACTTGAATAGAGTAAAAGTACTAATGTTACGATTGTATATTAATGATTTTTATATGAAAAATTAGAGTAATTAATTTAATTCTACAAAAAATAGTTGCTCTACTAAGTGTTGAAATTAGAGACACTTAGGTACTTTGTTAAAATTTTTTGAATTTGTTTTTGGTATTTTTTGCCAAAAAAAGACCATCTGATTAGATGGTCTTTTTGAATGATGCTTTCAACTTAGAAGCGGTAACCGAGTTTTAAACCGTATGCAATTGCATCATTATCTGTAAATTCTGCAACATAATTATCTGAACCAAAGTTAGATGCAACTTGTGCTTTAGCATCGCCTAACCAGAAGTATTTCACACCACCAGCAATAAAGGTTGCAGGAGTGGGGCTATATTGAACACCTAAACCAACATTCCAATAACCTTCTGTTGGACCAAGGGTAGATATAGGGTTGCCTGCACCAGAGTCCCAACCTACAGATACGTTACCTGCCCATTGTTCATTTAGTTTACGACCTAAGCCTACATTTGCAGACCATTGATCATCTGTATATGCAACAATATTAAATCCTTTTGGATTATCTGGGGTTGCTCCAGCAGCTCCTAGTTTTTCAGCAACTGTACCAAATTGTTTTAAATCAATAACAAAGTCTTTCCAGTTAACCCAACGCACATTGGCAAATGCAACCGTATTTGCCATAATACCTGTTTGGAAGTCTAAATTAACTGACTGAGGCGTAGTTATATTTGCTGTTGAAATTACATCATAGACTGGGTTCGCGCCACCTAATGCTGGTACAGCTAAAATATTGCTTTGACCATATTCATGAGCACTGGCTTTATGGTCAATTTCCGAACGATAAGTAATAGATGTTTTAAGCGCAATTTCAGGAATTTGATATGCAAAACCAGCTAACCAGCCAACAGCACCATCTTCATTAAGGTCGGCATTATAGTAACCAAGGCCAGTTTTTGAACCATATCCAGCACCGCGTAATTGAACATTACCTTTAATGGTTTGATAAACACCACCACCATAAATATTAAAGTTCTCATTTGGTTGGAAACCTACAATCATTGCTAGGTTTTGAGTAGTTACTTCAACCTCTGTTGCTTCACCATTTAAATGAAATAACCCAGTGTTTGCAGCTACTAAAGGATCAGAAGTTGAATAAGTAGCATCAGCACCAAAAGGTTGGTCATAAAGAATACCAAAAGAGAAATGATCATTTAATTGTAATTTTAATGCCGCTGAAGGGAATAAATAATCATCGCCCATATCTGCAAGTTGGCCACCACCTGTAGCGGCAGTTGCTTTACCAGAAACATTTGGATCAAGTACTGAAACGCCTGCTTCAAAATAGTTACCAGGCTGTAAAAAAGCCGACATTGATTGTCCTGAACGGTCAAGAGCCGCTGCAAAAGCTCCAGCTGTTGGTAATGCTGCGAGAATCATTGCGGTGGTAAGCGCTTTTAATTTCATTCTTTCATCTTCCCTTGAGGTACACGATTTTTTAAGTATGTTTATGTAAAATCTGGAATTTTTTGGTAGGTCCGACCAAAATTATCTTGTTACTCCATGTGACAAAAATATCACAATTAAAATAAGAGTAAATGCTCTAAGAAAACTGATTAGTTCAAAAAACAATCTAAATAGAGTAAAAATCCTATTTTTTACTGCATGATTTATTATAACTCAATGAATTTTATTAATTTATGGTATTAAATTTCAGATTTTGAGTTTTGAATTGATTGGTTGAAAAATAACCAAAACTAGGTATTTATTTTGAGTGGAAAAGATGAATTTCACTCAAATAATGATTAAAACAAGATGAAATCCATAATAAGTATTTATTTTTGATAAGAATTTATTCAATTGTGAAGAGATTGTATAGTTTTTATATACAATCTCTGGTTCTATTGGATACAAAATTAGTTGCTTGGTCGAGCCACATCACCATTTAAGGCTTCTGGAAGGTCTAAAATTTGTAAGCCTAGTTCTTCAATAGCGGCAGGCTTTGCAACCACCAATGCTGTATATCCTTCAGTTGTTTGAATGCTATTCACAACTTCAACATCATTATTGAGCTGGCTTGCAGGAGCAGGAGCCTCGCCTTGATCTTGAATCAAATGTAGCCAATGTTTCGGTTTGGCTTTAAACCAGAGGCGAGCCACAATTTCCTGACCTAAATAACAGCCTTTGTCGTAATGTACACCTTCACGTTGATGCAGACGTAATTCTTGAGGTTGAAACTTGTGTTCGCTTGCTTGGCAAATCCAAGCTTGTCCAGTTTTAATCGCTTGTAATTGCCAAGCTTGAATATCGGTTTCCGCTGCTGAAAACTCAGTATGAATGTCGACAACTGTAGGAAACACGCTGCCAACGGCTTCGAGTTTCATCTTCGAAAATGCACCAAATTTTTTGATGTGTTTTGCAAACTCTTCACTTTGATCTTGTGTGGTGATGATTTCAAAGCTTTCAGAATTGATTTTTTTAATCCACAAGCCAAAATGAATTCGACCTTTGAGATCACAAATTGCGGTATAGCGAGTTTGGTTTTCCATTAGACGTTCTACATGAACGGTAACTTGACCTTGTAGAAATTTTTGCGCGTCTACACCAATAAGGGTGAAAGCCGTAAATGCAACAGTACTCATGCAATGCTCACTTCAACAATTTATAGAAGAATTAATTCGCTTAATTTTCCACTATTTTGCCTGAAATTGCACATCTGCTTTTACTGAATGTCTAAAAAGCAGGGTGAGCTGGAGACAGAACAATATTTTCATGGATGTAGGGACTTTGATTTTTCAAAGTTAAAAGCTAAGTGCAATGGAACTTAGAGATTTGTTCCTTGAACAAATCAGTTCTAACAGCTGATGAGCAGTTTAATGTTGCAACTAAATACCGATTGTTAATGATGTGGCTGCTTAAGTAGTTTATTAGAATCCTGTTTTATTGGGAATGCATCTTTTCAATCGCAACCACATCGATGATTTCATCAGAATAAACAACAACTAAAGATCGAAAAGTGAACTTGAAGCGAGTAAATTAGCGGCTGAGTTCGAAATTAAGTAACTGTTATGGCAATCGCTTGGGTGTTGTTTACCATTATGGCTGCATTTATGCAGGCTTGGCGGAATGCTTTTCAAAAGCAACTAAGTACTACCGTTGATGTCTATGGCACGACCTTGGCACGTTTCCTTTTTTCTCCTGTGT
Source organism: Acinetobacter sp. NigerLNRRAM0016 (assembly GCF_054112845.1). Lineage (NCBI taxonomy): Bacteria > Pseudomonadati > Pseudomonadota > Gammaproteobacteria > Moraxellales > Moraxellaceae > Acinetobacter > Acinetobacter sp. NigerLNRRAM0016. The sequence continues at coordinate 8,995 of NZ_JBSYVT010000041.1, read as the reverse complement.
TTGCTTTTGGCTATCTCACATTTTTATATCAGCATCAACCTGTCACAGCAGTTGTCAGTTTTTCTCCTCATTTTTGGCTCTATATCGTGATTGCGGGGATCAGCCAAATTTATGCCACAGCCTTAATGGTGAAATTGTTCCAACAAAAGAATTACGCCATTGGCATTGGACTAGCAAAAAGCGAAGCGATTCTGGCGGCTTTAATTGGAGTGATGTTTTTACAAGAACACCTCAGTGCTTGGGGCTGGCTCGGGGTATTGATTGGTGCAATAGCTGTGTTCTTACTTAGCAAAGGCAGTAGCCAGACCAAACTTTCCTTTAAAACCCTCATGATTGGTTTGGGGAGTGGGTTATGTTTTGCGATCACTTCTTTATTGGTGCGTGAAGCCAGCTTAGAGCTTGGCATGTTGCCTTTTTTACATCGTGCTGCATGGGTGCTGTGTATTTTAATCAGCTTCCAATGTGTGATTATGCTGCTGTACTTGGGTTTATTTAGTCGAAAAACCCTGTTTCACATGCGGCAGCGCTTAGGACTGACCTTTAAAGTCAGTGTGTGTAGTTTCTTGGCATCTTTGGGATGGTTTAGTGCCATGAGTATGCAGACCGTGGCATTGGTAAAGACTCTCGGACAGATTGAGATTTTATTTAGTTTGTTGATTTCGGCATTTTTCTTTAAAGAGAAATTGGCACGTTCTGATCATATGGGGCTGTTCTTGGTCATTCTGGCAGCGATGATGGTCATTTGGGCATAGTGGATGAGGCTTTGTTGCAGCTTGTGTTGGTAAAAAAACGCAAATTATGTGTAAAAGTGAAATTAATGATTGATTAAATTTTATAATTTGGAAATTTATTCTTTGTAAATATGATTTTGTGGGAAATTAACCTAAAAATATTAAGAAATTCTTTTTTTTAGGAAAACAATCCCAGCCGAAACTGCCTACACTATATCTCAAGGGTGTGATGGGGATCGGAAAGAGTAGATTGCTACCAGTTGCGTACAACGTGAGTGTAGTACTTACCCAAAAGGTCTCGATTCGGCTTAGGACGCTATAGACCAAAAGTTTATAGGCACAAGGTTATGATTTACAAAGTCATGGTTGTTGAAGTAAACCACTGATGTTTTCCCTTGACACCCTAAAAAATTTTTAAGTTAGAATAAAATCTAATAAATATAAAATAATAAACCAGAAAATGATTCAAAGCTTTCCCGATTATTCAGTTTATTTCTCATCTCTGATCATTTCTTCATGCAGATTTTTCTTGTTCAATTTACAAATCTAGACGATGTTATTTGAGTCGTTTCAGTAACATGGAATAAAACCTTCCTGAAAATAATCGAATAAAAAGAAGAGCAATGATGAGTCAAAATAAAGCAAAGCAAGCACTTGATGACCAAGCACTTTTCGCTTGTTTAGCACAGCGTTTTCAGCAATATCCTGAAAGACATCCTAATATTGTCTGGCAGGATGTGTTGTCTCAACTGCAAACTCAACATGAAAAAATCAAAAGTCTGCACTGGATGGAAGAAACAGGTGGCGAGCCAGATCTAATTCAATTTGAACCAAACCAATACTTCTTTGTCGATTGTGCTGAAGAAAGCCCAAAAGAACGCCGTAGTCTGTGTTATGACGCTGAAGCTTTAGCGGCTCGGAAACAGAATCCGCCACAGGATAGCGCAGTTCGTTTGGCACAGCAAAATGGAACGGCATTACTGACCGAACAGCAGTATCGAATCTTGCAACATCTGGGAAATTTTGACCAAAAAACTTCAAGTTGGGTGCAAACACCAGCCTCCATTCGGGCATTGGGTGGCGCCTTGTTTTGTGACCGTAGATATGGGCAAGTGTTTACCTATCATAATGGTGCAGAGTCTTATTATGCCGCACGAGGTTTTCGTGTCGCGTTAAAGCTTTAGTTCTACCCCATCATTCCAGTGGAAACGTAGAGGTTAACCATGAATATTGAATTTTTACGTGAAGCTTTATGCTGGTCTTTAGCCATCAATTATCTGATTTTATTGATTTGGTTTTTTGTGTTTATCAATGCCAAGCGCTGGATGAAAAGTTTGCATGGGCGCTGGTTTAAGTTGAATGATCCAACTTTTGATGCGATACATTATGCTGCAATGGCGGGCTATAAAATTTTGATTTTGGTGTTCAATTTGGTTCCATTGATCGTCTTGTCGATCATCACTTAAAGTGGAAATTGGGAGCTTTGGAATCGATTGAATTTTCTTCATTTTCGATAAAAATTGCTATGATGCTTAAATAAGACTAAATAAGTTACCACTATGATGGATAGACAAAATCAAACGCATCATTGCGTTGTGTGTAAAAAGCCATTTCCTTATAAAGCGCTGGTTTCAGGGCATGTGATTCGCGATGTCATCAGTGATGAAATTAAAAAAGACTATCCAGAATGGTCATCAGACAGTTTTATTTGCCGGCCTGACTTAACCCATTATCGAATTCAGTATGTCCATTCTTTGCTTAAATCTGAAAAAGGGGAGCTGACAGATTTGGAGCGTGAAGTGATCAGCAGTATGCAACGGCATGAACTGATTACGAAAAACATCGAAACCGAGTTTGATCAAAACTGGACTGTGGGTGAGAAGCTGGCAGATAAAATTGCCAGCTTTGGCGGCAGTTGGACTTTTTTAATTTGTTTCGGCATTTTTTTAGTGCTGTGGATTCTGTTAAATACTGTGGTGTTATTGATACATCCTGTTGATCCTTATCCTTTTATTTTGCTGAATCTGGTGTTGTCGTGTTTAGCAGCGATTCAGGCACCTATTATTATGATGAGCCAGAACCGTCAGGAAGCCAAAGATCGCCTGCGTTCACAGCACGATTATCAGATTAACCTCAAAGCTGAATTAGAGATTCGACATTTACATGAAAAAATGGATCATTTGCTGTCGCATCAATGGGAACGGCTGGCACAAATTCAGGAAATTCAATTGGATTTGCTTACTGAAATGAATAAGCGTCATTAAAAATATCTATGCTTTTGAAGTGAAGAAAGATGCTTTAATCCTTGATGAAATGGCATAAAAACAGAAGAATTGACAGCATTCTCTAGGCTTGATATTTTGCCCGCTTTGCTACTAAGCCTGTCGCATCATGCCTTTAAATGACCACTTTGTTTATACGCCGCCACAAGAACCGTTGCAGATTGTGTATGAAGATGCGGACTTGGTGATCATTAACAAACCTGCGGGTTTATTGTCAGTACCTGGACGTTTACCCGAACATCATGATAGTGCTTATTATCGTGTATTAGACCAGTTTCCTGAGGCGAAAATTACCCATCGTCTAGATATGGCGACTTCAGGAATTCTGATGTTTGCCAAACATCGTGATGCCGAGGTAGCGGTCAGTAAAATGTTCCAAGCACGCACAGTGACCAAACATTATCAGGCACTGGTGCAAGGGCAGATTCAGCAATCAGGCTGTGTTGAAGTACCTTTAATCACGGACTGGGAAAATCGTCCACGACAGATTGTACATTTTGAATTGGGTAAAGCGGCAAAAACCCTCTTTGAACTTATGCAATACGATGCAGCGCAGGATATCAGTCGTGTACTACTCACCCCAATTACAGGGCGTTCACATCAATTACGCGTGCATATGCAATATATTGGACATCCCATTACAGGGGATAAGTTATATCATCCTGAACCTTTTAACAGTCCGTTCAAACGTATGGCACTCCATGCCAGTCATCTCAAATTTACGCAACCCTTAAGCGGTGAGCTGGTAGATATTCAAAGTTTGCCTGCCTTCTAAAAATATCAATTTTAGGGCTTAAACTGTCATAAATTCATGCTAAATTACGTTTAATTAATAAGCAAAAAGCAGGGATATAAGAATGAGCCGTAATTATGAATTATTTCCAGATGATGATAACGGTAATGTACTTTGGCAGATGTATGAAGACGGTAATGACCTGACCGATCTGCATGAAATTGAATTTTCAATTGTGTTCACCACGCAAGAACAAGCCGATAAATGTGCTTTGCATTTGTTGCATGAAGAACAAAAGGTTTCGCTGTTTCAAGAAGAAGTTAAAAATGACGGAAGTGATTTATGGGTGCTGAATATCCACGTTAATATGATTCCTGAATATCAGGATGTTCAAGATTTGGAAGAGTGGTTTGTTAAAATAGCCGAAATGTTCCAAGGTGAATACGACGGTTGGGGCTGTCTCAGCTATCTCTATGATTATGATGACGAATAATAAGATGTCTTAGTGGATGGCTGCTGTGTAATTTGTACTCAAGTTATACATAAGTCTCCACTGCTTACCGTACACTAACAGCAGCAAATAATAAAAATAGAGGTGTCTCATGTCGAATACGGTTCAATTACATCGTGTTTTTAATGCACCCCCTGAGCGTGTTTATCGTGCATTTACCACTGCAGATGCCTTGGTGAAATGGATGGCGCCACATGGTTTTACTGCACATGTGGAATTGCTTGAAGTGAAACCAGAGGGCAAATATCGCATGTATTTCACCAATTTTTCGACAGGCACACGAACTGTTTTTGGTGGCACCTATCATGAAGTCATTCCGAATGAGCTGTTACGCTACACCGACCAATTCGAAGACCCGAATATGCCCGATTTAATTGAGGTTAAGGTTAAATTTAAAGCAGTATCCGTGGGTACCGAAATACAGATTACACAATCAGGCATTCCTGATGTGATTCCAGTCGAGGCATGTTATTTGGGCTGGCAAGAATCATTACAATTGTTGGCGCTCCTAATTACAGCAGAAATACCCGATAGCTAGAAGGTAAGATGGCAATGCAAAAAAAAATTGAAAGTTTTAAAGAAAGGGAGCAAAGAGCCAGACAAGCCATGTGGCAAAGCTTTCTGCAAGACACGGCACGAGACAATCAGGTGCGACTGTATGTCGAGCATCATTTGCAAGAAATTTCCCCTAAATATTGGCAGCATCATACAGGGTTGACGCGTCCCGATGCCAAACAAGTGATTGAGCTGCTTTCAACTCAGCGCTTTCTCGACTTTCATTCTGTAGAAGAAAATGATGATTCGATAGATTTTAGTCTGCCCGAGAATGTCACCGACTATGTGTTATGTGTTTCATTTGATGAAGATGGAAATGTAGAAGACATCAGTATGGAAAGTTAAATCAATCACTCATTTCGGCATGGCTAAGGAAATCAATGCAAATTCAGATCAAGCGCGTCTATAGTCCTGTTACAGCAGAAGATGGATTAAGAGTTTTAGTCGACCGTTTATGGCCAAGAGGCATGAAAAAGGAAGATGCCAAAATTGATTTGTGGCCCAAAGATATCACACCTTCTACAGCACTCAGGCAGGCTTATCACCAAGAGTTAATAGGCTGGGAAGAGTTTCGTGAGAAATACTTACTGGAACTGGAGCAATATCCTGAAAAGATAGCTGAATTACGTTCTTTAGCTCAACAACACAAACTGAGTTTAATTACTGCGGCAAAGAATGAAACACAGAATCATGCAGTGGTACTCCAAGCGCTATTACAACGCACAGCCTAAGGCATGCGATCAGGTAAGGGAATGTATGATCTTGAGAGAATAACCTTACAGAGTATAGGGTTTTATCGTACTTTCGAGTAAACTGAGCCACATTGAACTTTTTTTCCTTTTTCGAGTTTATTTATGTCTTTAGCTCCGTGCCCAAAATGCCAATCAGAATATACCTACCAAGATGGCGACTTATTGATTTGCCCAGAATGCTCATATGAGTGGCAAGAGGGAGAGGCGAATTCAACAGAAGAAGTGACTCAAATTAAAGACAGTAACGGAAATTTATTGGTCGATGGTGATACAGTCACTGTGATTAAAGATCTGAAAATTAAAGGATCATCCTCAGTTGTGAAAGTGGGAACCAAAGTAAAGAATATTCGTTTACTGCCTGAAGCCAGCGATGGACACGATATTGATTGTAAAATTGATGGGATTGGTGCAATTAAACTGAAATCAGAATATGTGAAAAAAGTGTAATTGTATGCCGCGACGTCACTGTTGATGCTTGAAGATTCAAAGAACGAATTTTCATGCAGCAGTGACGAATCAAAACATGCTATAACCCATTTTTCACTGTTTGGGTTGCACGCAGATGCCACATATTCACTTGGAATATTCTGACAATTTAAAAGACTTTCAAGCTCAACCTGTTTTGTTGGGTCTTAACCAAGCATTGTTCGCGACAGGTCATGTCAAAGCAGCCGTAGACATTAAAAGCCGAGCAATTTGCCAACGTGATTATTTGATTGGTTTCGGTGAATCCAATCAAGCCTATGTGCATGCTAAGGTTTCCTTACTTTCTGGTCGTGATTTACAGACCAAGACCGAAATTTCAAATCAACTCCTTTCGACTTTACAACAGTTACTTCCTAAGCAGGCCGATTTGACTGTGCAGCTTTGTGTGGAAATTTTAGAAATGGAAAAAGCCTGTTATGGGAAAACCGTCGTAGCGGCGGCTGCAACCTGATTGCTCTAATCTATTCTGAATTTGCAAGATGTTAAATACTGCTCCTGAACTGCATGGTTTTGGGGCAGTTTGAATCCTCCTGATTTCTGATGAGCGAATGTTTGATTAAAAATGCTCTTTTTTGTTGTCTAAAAGTCATTTATATTTCTTAGAACTTAAATAGTTTCAAGCAACAATAAATAAAGTGAAAACAACAAGAGGAATGAAAATATGTCTGGATGGTTTGAGCTGAGTCAAGCAAAAGATGGTCAATATCGCTTTGTACTCAAAGCGGGGAATGGGGAAGTCATTTTAACGAGCGAGCTTTACAAAGCCAAAGCTTCTGCGCATGTGGGCATAGAGTCCGTCCATAAAAATAGTGCAGATGATCATCGTTATGAGCGTTTGACTGCCAGTAATGGCAAGCCATATTTCAACTTAAAAGCGGCCAATCATCAGGTGATTGGGACAAGTCAATTTTATTCTTCTGAACAGTCACGTGATAAGGGCATAGAGTCGGTTAAAAATAATGGCTCGGTCGCGACCATTAAAGACTTAACGGTTTAGTTGAATGCAGAATAAATCTTGAGAAGCATGTCCATCGACATGCTTTTTTATTGACTAAGATTTATGAAAACTGATCGTGAAAGAAGGGCTTGGATGTCCGATAAAATTACAGCTTTATTCTCTAAATGATTTTCGCTATAGTTTTTATAGTGTGATGGGGATCACATGATGTGGGTTTGTGAAGGCTGTAGGGAGTGCGCCTTCTAAGACTGTGTATAAAAATGCAAATGTCTCTGAATGTTTTTAATTTGTATGCAGATGCGCTCAAGTCGTGATGCCGTCAAATTCAGGGCTTATGCTGATGAAAAGTAGATACACTGTAAAGGAATGACACGATGAGCATAGAAATTACGGGTGATGAGCAAAGTGCCCATGAAGTCCTCGCGATGCTAAAACACTGGGATGAAGCGGTGGCAAACATGGATATTCAAGCTTTAGCGGATCTGTGTGTCGAAGAGGTGAGTTTAATTGATGTCAGTACCCATCTCACGGGTATTCAAGCATACAAACAATTATGGAAGCGTTATCTTCCTGTGAAAGTCGGGAACATTCGGGTTTATCGTGAAGCTATTAAAATGATTGCTCAACCTGAACTTGCTGTATTGCACTGTTTTTCCAAGGTCGATCAAATTGATGCAACCCCAAGTTTAGAAGTGTTTTGGTGCCGAACCACCATTTGTTTTCAGAAAGTCGAAGGCGCATGGAAAGTCGCGCATCAACATATTTCCATGCCTATACAACTGGAAACGGGACTGCCAATTTTACTGAGTGAAGTGAGTTAATATTATAGATGATCAAGTCATGAGGTATAGCAGATGCCTCATGACTTTTTGTATTTTTAGCGGGCAGCAGTTTCTAATTTTTCTACAATTTCATGCAGTTGTTTAATCCGTTTCACTTCATCCCAGAGCAATTTCGCTTCAGGATAATGTTTGGACATCATCCCCAGCCATTGCTTGTAGCGCCCCAGCATGCCAATTTCAGTTTTGGCAGGGCCGCTAATAAAGCGGATTTGCAAAGCCAATAAATCGTTCCAACTTAATAGAGGCGTATCTGAGTTTTGGCGAATACACTGGGTTAAATCGGGAGTGGTTACAGCACCACGACCAATCATTAAATCTTCACACCCTGATTCAAGACGGCACTGTTTGGCATCGGCATTGGTCCAGATTTCGCCATTGGCAATTACGTTAATTTTCAAGGCTTCACGAATCGGTCTTAGCTGATCCCAAAAGGCAGGTGGGGTATAGCCGTCTGCCTTGGTACGGGCATGCACGGTTACCCATGCTGCACCTGCATCTTCAATGGCATGCGCATTGTCGAGCATGAAATGACGGTCCATATAACCCAAGCGCATTTTTGCGGAAACAGGAATATGTTCTGGCACGGCTTCGCGCACGGCTTTGACCAATTCGTGTACCACTTCAGGTTCATCTAACAATACAGAACCACCGCGGTGGCGGTTTACTGTTTTAGCTGGGCAACCAAAGTTCATGTCGATGGCAGGTGCACCCAGTTTAACGGCACGAATGGCATTGGCAGCCAGCATTTCAGGATCATTACCTAAAAATTGCACATGCACGGGTGTGCCCGCAGCTGTTTTTCCACCGTTCAGTAATTCAGGGCAAAACTGATGAAAAATATGATCAGGCAAAACGGAATTGGTGACACGAATAAACTCGGTTACACACCAATCGAAGCTGCCGACGGATGTTAAAACATCACGCATAATCGGGTCAGTTAAGCCTTCCATGGGTGCAAGGATGAGTTTCACGGTTCGAATCACCAGTTAAATTTGAGAAACGGTGTTATACGTTTTTTTGGTGAGGATGTCTAGGCGAAGGGGCTTGGAATATTGTCACTAGAAATGGGGTGAAGATTCATATGTTGTTGCAGAGGCTTCACTTTAAATCAAGGATTGGATTTGGAATAATTTCACTAAATCTAT